>JBBQSR010000144.1:0-8367 GCA_038234855.1 Ktedonobacterales bacterium
TGGACGATGCCATCTACGAAGAGTTCAAGGGGACCGGCAACTGCGAGATCACGCTAGACCGCAAGCTGGCCGAACGGCGCGTCTTCCCCGCCATCGACATCTCGCGCTCGAGCACCCGCCGCGACGACCTGCTGCTAGAGGACAAGAGCCTGCGCGCCATCGTCACGATGCGCCGCATGTTCACCGCCCTCGCCGAACAGCGCGGCCTGGACGCGATGGAAGCCGTCATCAACCAAGTCTCGAAGACCCGCGACAACACGGAGTTCCTGGCTGGGTTGCACAAAACCATCTCATAGTCAGGAATAGGGAATGCATAGGAGGCAGCAGTCGTGTATGACTGCTGCCTCCCATAGGTATATAGGATGATCGCAGCTTTTCCTGTGGATGGCGGCGGTTGGGCGGGGCCAGCGGGTTTACCCGCTGGCCCCGTTGCATCTATTCATGAGCCTCTCTCGTCCAACAGCGCGCGTAACACCCCCTCCCCCGTCGCGTCCAGGTCGCCCGTCAGCGCGAAGCCGAGGGAGCGCACCCGCGTCGCACCTACCTGGATGTCGAGCGTTTGCTCGGGCACGCGCGGATAGATCAGCCAGGCGTCGTCGCAGCCAAGGGCGCGGGCATAGGCCACCACCTGCGCGATGTCATCGGTTACGGGATTGGTCGTCGCGGCATATTTCGTGTCGAAGACGGCGCGCGGCTGGCCGCTGGCACGGTCGCTGAGCACGCCATCCGCGATGAAGGCCAGCCCATCGGCACCTAGGGGGATGCGCTCTTGCGTGTGCAGCGCCACCGCTGGCGGCAGATGCGCGGCCAGCCACTCGGCGACGAAGCGTTCGAAGAGGCGCGGCATGCTCACCAAGAAAGGCAACGTCGGCACCGTGCCCTCCCCGATGGCGGGGCCGGTGTGGCACAGAATGAAGCGACACAGCGCGTGCAGCGGACGATAGCCCGCGTTCAGCCGATGGTGGGGGATGGCGGCGATATCGCGCTCGGTGATGGGCGTCAGGGTGACGCTGTGCGCCAGGGCGCGATAGGCCGCGCGCACGGTCGGCAGCGACCGCGCTGTGCAGAGGCCGCTCTGCAAGATGACGTGCAGCGTCCACAGCAGGGCGCGGTTCTCGGGGCCATCCAGGGTGCGCTCGTGCCAGGTGCTCGGCAGATCGGTCGCCCAGGGGCGGCGACTGAGCGCGGCCACGTCCAGCCGCCCGCGCAGGGTCGGCGGCGTGCCCGAGCGCGTGTCGTAGCGGTGGGCGAGTCCGGTGCGGGTGAGGGCCAGCGTGCGCCGCGCCAGCAACAACGCCAGCCGCTCAAAGAAACCAACGGCATCCGTCGCGGTGGTCATGTCAGCGAGGAAGCGAAAACTGGTCAGATCCCACGCGACTTCGAGCATGGCGAAGATCTGGTCCAGCGGCACGCGTGGTTGCAATTCCAGCGTCAGGTCGGGGGCGAGCGGGAGGATGCCGACCCAGCCCTGCGCGGTCAACTGCCACTGCCCCCCCGTCTGCGGCGAGGGAAAGGCCACGCGCACCTGCGCGCCGAATTCGCGCCACAGCCGCTCGCCCTGCACGACCGTGAGCGCGGCGGTGGGCAGCAGCAGGGGTGTGTACTCGGTCAGGCTCAGCCGCGCGGGTTGGGGAGCACGCGGGCGCGCACGCTGGCCCATCGCCATGCCTCCATTTCCGCTGGCCGGTCAAAGAAGAGTTCGGCTAAGTACGGCTCGACCTCCATCTGCCAGATGTCGGGCAGCGTCGTGGCGAGGTCGTCGCGCAAGAAATAGCTGATGCCCAGCGCGTAATGCGCGTCAGCGATGGCGGCGTTGAGGCGCTGGAGCGTGCCGACCAGGCCCGCCACCGCGAAGCCCGTGCGCGCGTGGAAGCGGCGCAGCGTCTCGTAGTTCGGCCCCAATTCGATGAAGGCGAAGCGCCGCCGCAGCGCATGGTCGACCAGCGCGATGGAGCGATCCGCCGTGTTCATGGTGCCGATGAGGGCAACATTGGCGGGTATGCCGAAGCTGCCCCCGCCCGCCAGGGGGATGGCGTGGTCGCGGTATTCCAGCAGCGCCATCACTTCGCCAAAGACGCTCGCCAGGTTCGCGCGATTGATCTCATCGATCACCAGCATGCAGCGACCCGTGTGCGTCCGTGCCCGCGCGCAAAAATCCAGGAAGCGCCCCGGCAGCAGGGGGTAGCTCAGCCCGCCATCGGGCAAGCTCTGGGGCCGGATGCCCTGGATGAAGTCTTCATAGCTATAGGCCGGATGGAACTGCACCATTTCCCAGAAGCCCCCGTCGGCGCTGAGGGCACGCGCCAGCCGCTCCGCCAGGAAAGTTTTGCCCGTCCCCGGTGGTCCCGCCAGGATCGCCTGTCCCTTGCGCGTGATGGCCTGGCCATAGCGTTCGACCTGCGCGAGGTCCAGCCCCGTTTCCGCCGCGCAGTCTGCCAGATCGTAACGGTCAGGCACGGGGGAAGCGGTGACATAGGGCGCGGGGCCTTCGCGCACCATGGCGGCGGATGCTGGCGCGCCTAATGGGGTGGTGCGCGAAGACGCGGGGGCGGGCAGGGTGTCGATGAGCGCCGCCGCGACCTCGGGCGTGAGCTTCGTCAAGGGGGTGCGCCAGCCAGTGCCCGCCATCTCGTGCGTGCCCAGCCGCTCCCACTGCACGGGCAGTCGGTGGGCATCACGCGCGCCCGCGACGTGGTAATAGGGTCCGGTGATGGTGCCGCTGCCCAGCAGGGTACGCCCCTGGTTGACCAGGGCGGCGTCGCGCTCATGCAGATCGTGCGCGAAGCCCCACAGGCGCGCGAAGGCCGCGCGGGCGGGTGGGGGCAGTGCCGCGCGTCGCTCGGCGTACTCGGCGGCGGTCAGCGTGGTCACATCCCCGCCATAGGGGGCGTCGAGCGCGATGTACCCCTCTCGTCGCCAGGTCGCCCAGCGGTCGTCATCCGCGACGGCCAGCCGCCACGCGCGCGGTGTCAGCGGCTGCCAGCGCTTCGTCGTGATGAGCCATTGGCAAAAGAAGTCGAAGAGATCGCTGGCGGTCAGCGCGGGCGCATGCGGGTCGGCGAAGAGGTCGCGCGCGTCGCGGATGATCGCCCAGGCCGCCGCGTTCGCCGCTGGCAGGTCGGTCAGCTTCGCGGTGAAGCGTTCCCCAGTGAGGTGCTGGATGACGGTGCGCGTCGCCCCCGTGAGCAAGCAATACGCGTCGGGCCGCAGGGCTTGCAGGATCGGCGCGAGCATGCCCATCTGGAAGCCGCGCACATCGGGCAGCGCGGCGAAGTCTTGGCACGCTGCCGCGAGTTGGGCAGGGTCATTGGTCGCGCGACGAACGAAACGCAGCAGTGCCGCCGCCACGCGCGGCCATTCCTCGGCTCGCACCCAGCCCTTGCCCGTCAGCCAGGCGCGCGGGTCGCTGGCCGTGGTGGGGGCGTGCGAGCGCCATACGTCGCGCGTGCGGTTCGCGGGCGTGTCGGCGTGGGGCAGCAGCCAGCGAATCGCCGCGTCGGTGATGTCGGCGTCGCGCCGTTCCAACGCCAGCAGGGCGTCATAGTGCTGCCGTGCCTCGGCATGCTCACGCGGGTATGCCGCCAGCAAGCCTTCGCCACGTGGGGTAAAGGGATAGCTGGCGACGCACTCGCGGAAGCGCAACGCGAACTCCGTGCGCCGCTCGCCCACCAGGGATGCCGCCGATATCGAGAGGGTCATAACCAAACATTCTTTCGCGGTCGCCGATTCAGGCAGATCGTACCATATGCCACGCGCGACTGTCATGCCGCCAGGACGTTTGCGCCGCGCGTGGTGCTTGATTCATCGCGCGCAGGTTATGTGTCAAGCGACTAGCCTATTTATCCTGCTTTTTGCTTGCTTCTGCAATTTCCTTGCATAATGGCAAAAGAATCGAGTGAGGTATCGACGTGATCACGTTTGATGTGAACACGATTCTGACGAAACTACCAGCTATGCGAAGGGATGGCGGCGCTCAAGCGACTCGTTCCAGTGCGCTTGAGGGGCCATCCGCCCAGCGATGGGTGACCAAGGGGATGCGGTGTTGTTGGTTGGAGGAAACAGTCATATCATGGCTTTGAGTAAGCGGTTTCTTGCTGTGCTTTTCGCGCTCGGCGGCCTCGTGGCGCTGGGCAATGGTACCCCCGTCTTGGCCGCCGAGCGGATGGCCTGTTCATCGTATGTCGTGCAGTTTGGCGACACCACCGCCTCGGTGGCCGCGCGCTTCGGCACCACCGCCGCGCAGTTGGCGCACGATAACGCGATGGTCGCCTACGCGGGCACGGGGATGTTGACCCCGACCGCGACGTTGCAGGTGTGTCGCGCTGGCGCTGGCCGCACCGCCACCAGCTATGCCCTCAGTGGCCAACCATGCCAGAGCGCGGATTACTGGCCCAGCGGCACGCTCAACACTGATACGCTGCCGCCCGGCTGCTATGCTGGCGATTATCGGGTCAACTCGGGCAATTATCCTCGGGTGCCCACCACCTTTGGCGGCTGTGACTGGTGGCCTCGCGCGCTGCATCCCACGTGGGATATCTGGTCTCTGCCCAAGCACACGACGCCCAGGGTGGGTGCGGTCATCTGGTTCTCCCCTGGCGAGCAGGGCGCGGCGAGTGAGGGTCACTGGGGTGTGGTTGTCGCCATCAGCGACAATGGGCGCGTCATCCTCAGTTCCGAGATGAACACGACCTACTATAACCGTCTGGGTCATGGGGGTACCCAGGGTGGCTATGGCCACGTCATCTATCGCTACATCTGGAATGATGCCCCGCGCACGCTCTACGTGTATCCGTAAGATTGACGCCCCATGCCGTCTGTGCAGTGACTTGAGCACAGAAAAACGATCCGCTGCAACGAGAGAAAACGTTGTAGCGGATCGTTTTTTTTTCGTCCGCGATACGATAACAGGGGCTTGGTGACGATGCTATTGTAGTGTTCGGTGCCATCTGTCATTGACACGCCGCCACCCCGAGATGCGCAATGATATTGCTCTCTTCCTCTCCTCCCTCCACCATCGCTGACTTTGCCCCGATGGGCACGGCTCACACACCCCGCCAGCGTTATCACGCCTTGGTAACGCCACCATGTCATACTAGGGCAGTCGATGCGATGAGGGCTTCTGCATCGCATCCGCAAAACGCACGAGCATGAGTACGAGGGGGAAACGCAACTATGCTGACTACGACCCATGTGCAGCAAGGCGGCACCGCGCTGTTAATGGTCCTGTGTACCACTGCGAATCTGCGCGCCGCGACGCTGTTAGGCTGCGACCCGGTGGGGGGGCTGCGACCGGTGGCTTTTGTCAACGCGGCGACCCACGAACTGCCGACCTGGCACGAAGCATTGCTGCGGCAGCAAGCGCCGCTTCCGGGCGCGACACCAGCGGATGCGCGGTCAGCGCATTGCGCCCTCCATGCGCCCTTGCATTCCATCGCTGAGGAGCGCCTGAGCGTCGTGCCGCTCAGCGATGGCGCGCAGGTGCTGGGCTATCTCGTCAGCGAAAGGGCCACGGAGATAGCGGCAGATCAACCAGCCATTACCTTGCTGGCGGGTTTGCTGGTGCAGTGGCACGCCGCCATCCAGTGGGACGGTTACGACGCGGTGCTGGATCTGGTAGGGCATGAGCTGCGCTCGCCATTGCTGGCGGCACAGTTAGCCCTGCAAAGCACGCTGCGTCTCGTGGGGAACTCGCCGAGCACGGTTACTGAACGATTAGCCTTGGTGAGCACGAGCATCCAACAGGCTCAACGGTTGGTGCAAGATCTGACGCATGACGCGCTCTTGCGCGCTGGCCAATTCCCGCTGAAGCTGACGGAGGTGGACCTGGCATCGCTGACCGAAGCGACGGTGGCGGCGCACCGGGTGCTGTGGCCGAGGCGCATCTTTACGGTGCTGAGCGAGCCTACAACCCACAGCGTGGTGGCGGACGCCAATCGCGTGCGGCAGGTCTTGGACAATCTGCTGACCAATGCCGTGCGCTACGGCACGGATGATACTCCCATTGTCGTGCGGATACGCCCCGCTGGAGCCTTTGTGCAGGTCGCCGTGCACAACGAGGGGCCACCGATTCCCGCCGAGGAACACGCACGTATCTGGGAGCGATTCTATCGCGTGCCAGGTCATCGGACCGCCATGGGTCTGGGACTCGGGCTGGCCCTGGTGCGACAGTTGATCGAGCAGATGCAGGGCACCACAGGCGTCGTCAGTGCACCACAGCAAGGTACGACGTTTTGGGTGATGTTGCCCTATAGCGAGTGCGCTGCCACGGCGAGCATGCGCGCCGCGACCATCGCCCACGTGGCATGACATGCCGATACACCAACCGCGCGCCGGGACGATACCGCCCGACCGCTCAACATCACCGCAGGTTGCTTTAACGCGATGGAGATGTGTCTGATACGTTGCAAATGATGAGATGGCTGGTACCGTTATCGCTGTCCTCACAGTACAGCGCTTGAATAGCAGGATACTCGTTACTGGCCAAGATGCCATCGTATCGGGTATCCAACACATTTTACTTGGCAACCAAGCGATGATCGTCTATACATCTCTTGTCAAAAAAGCTGAAGCCACCGCACGACTCGCCACCGCCATCAGCATGAGTCAGTCAACCAGCACCATTACCAACGCCACCACCGCCGTCAATACTGCTCAGATTCCCTCTGTGCTGCTTGGGGGAATTGCGGTTGATATCAATAACGTTCATGCCGCCGTCATCGCTGATGGCCATGTGACGAGGGCGGCTGTCTGCTCAGGTGTCTCCGCAGGTACTCACGGCGATGTGATCTGCCCCTAAAATAGGGCGCTGGCACGAACCTTTGTGCCGTGGTGGTTTGTATCCCGTACCGCGCGTGACGTATGATATGTATCATACATGGCAGATGGCGGTCGCGCGACGATGGTGTCGATTGTGCGTGATCAGACCGCTGCCTCCTTCGTCTTAACGGTATGTCGTGTCGCGGCTCCTCCTTTGTTCTTCACTGCACTCGAAGGCTCTGGTCGAGCGTGCTATGGAAGAAAGGATCAGGCAGTAATGGCGTCCTCCCCATCTGCGCCCGCAGCCACGCTCCCCCCGCTGCGGGATAGTTGGCGCAGCTATCAGCGCATCTTTGGTTTGTTGCGTCCGCACCTGTGGCTCACGGCCCGCACCATCGCGTGCGTGGTGCTGGCGACGGGCTTTTCGCTCTTGTTTCCCTGGCTCTTCAAGTGGGTCATCGACAACGGCCTTCATACGGGCAGCTTCGGTGAATTGGCATTGGCCGCTGTGGGCATCCTTGTCGTCAACGGGTTGCGGGGCCTTTTTGCCTATGGGCAGGGGTACTATTCCCAGGCGCTCTCGGTCGAGGTCGCCTATGACCTGCGCAACCGGGTCTATGCCCACCTGCAACGGCTCAGCTTCGACTTTCACGACGACGCCGAGACGGGGCAACTGATGTCGCGCATGACGGTGGATATCGAATCCGTTCGCAACTTCTTCCCATTCGGTTTCGTGCGTGCCATCACCGCCGCGCTGACCTTTGGCTCGGTCATCATCATCTTGGCGCGGCTAGATGTGACGTTGACCCTGGTGACGCTCGTCGCGCTGCCCTTGCTGGCGCTGTTGGCCTGGCAGGTCGCGCGCAAGCTCGGCCCCATGTGGCGAGACGTACAGTCGCAGACCGGCGACCTCAGCACGGTCATGCAAGAGAGCCTCAGCGGGCGGCGCGTGGTGCTGTCCTTCAACCGCGAGGGCTACGAGTACGAAAAGTTCATGACGCAGAACCGCCGCGTGCGCGACTCGCAGATGACCGCGATGCGCCTGTCGGCCTGGAACCAGCCCTTGATGATCTTCGTGCTGAATGTCATCACGGTCGCCACGCTCGGCCTCGGGGGCATCGCGGTCATTCAGCATCATCTGTCGCTGGGCACGCTGAGCGCGGTGGTGTACTACGTGCTGCTGTTGGCGGCCCCGGTGCGCGTCTTTGGCTTCATGATGAGCTGGCTTTTGCGCGCGGCGGCCAGCGGATCGCGCCTCTTCGAGGTGCTGGATCTGGAGCCGACCATCACCGACGCGCCCGACGCGGTGGCGCTGGCCCAGGTGCAGGGCCACGTGCAGTTCACGGATGTCACCTTCAAGTATAAGAATGGGCGCACCGTGCTGCAAGATGTCACCATCGATGCTAAGCCGGGGCAGATCGTCGCCATCTTGGGTGCGACGGGCAGCGGCAAGAGCACGCTGCTGAGCCTATTGCCGCGCTTCTATGATGTGACGGCGGGGGGCATCCAGATCGATGGGCATGATGTGCGCGATCTGACGCTGGCATCGCTGCGGCGCAACATCGGCCTGGTGCTGCAAGATGTCTTCCTCTTCAACGCGACCATCCGCGA
>JBBQSR010000145.1:0-8362 GCA_038234855.1 Ktedonobacterales bacterium
GGCATTTGGCAGCAGATGGCGAAAGATGATGCGCCACGGCCCCACGCCCGCCGCCCGCGCCGCCTCGGTGTAGTCTTGCTCGCGCAGCGTCAGGTAGCTGGCGCGCACCAGCCGCGCCACCCCTGACCAGGCCAGCAAGCCAAAGATGAGCACATAGGTGCTGAGTCCCACGCTCTCCAGATCCGATGCGATGATGATGGCGATAGTCAATGGCAAGAAGGGTAGCGCCAAGATGAGATCGGTGACGCGCATCAGCACGTCATCGACCCAGCCGCCAAAGTAGCCGCTGACCGCGCCGACGATCACCCCGATAAACGTCGACAGCAGTGCCGCCAGCCCGCCGATGGCCAGCGATTCGCGCCCCCCATACGCGACGCCCGCCAAGATGCTATGAAAGTGATAGAGAAAGCCGCCCGATGCCAGCCCAAAGAGCCGTGCCGGAAAGTTGTCGAAGGTCGGCCCGTATTGCGGATAATTCAGATTGCCCAGATTATAGGGGGCGAGGTCGAATTGCGTGGAGGGCGTCACCCCTGGCGTGACGAGTGGCGCGCAAATGACCATGACGACGATGCCCACCAGCAACACCAGGCCGACCACCGCCAGCCGATTCGCGCTGTAGCGCCGCCAAAACTGCCGCGCCCGCGATGGCCAACGCACCGCCTGCTCGTCGCCTTCCCACAACGCCACGCCGTTGGGTGGCGGAGCCATCGTATCCCCTGAGATCGATACACTCATCGCGCGTACTCCCCGATGTGATTTGCCTAGCCGCTCCATACTACGAGCGCGCTGAGCATTCGATGCCGGTATGACCCGGCGACGTGGCCAAAGAGGACACGCGCTCGGGCAACGTCGGCCTGAGCATATCACGGGCGTACAGGGTTCATCACCCCCAATGACAGGCGCGCGGAAGGATCAGCCAAGCCCTATTGCAGCAACCAACAAAAGTGCGTTTCGAGCAGATGGCCCATCAGATGCACGCCCAGCGGGGCCAACCGCAGTTGCCCCCCGTTCCGCGCCGCCAACCCCGCCGCGACCAACTGCTGCCAACCAGGATCAGGCAGCGGACGGTGCGCCAATTCGCGCGTCACCAACACCAAAAAGTGCCCCTGCTCGTCGAGCGACATCTCGCCCCACAGTGCCTCAACATCATACGTGATCTCAGTTGCTAACATGTCCGTTGCTCTCCTTGTGCGAAATAAGGCAAAGAAAGAAGCTCAAGCCATCGAGAGAACCGCTTCCCTCGCCAGAGATAGTATGCCTCATACCCCAATGAATGTCAATACCATCACGAAACTATGACTTGGATATTTCTGAAATATACTGGAATGGGCGCGAACGATTCTATGATATACTGGATTTACCATCGAGAAATTGCGAAAGGTGTTGCCACCCATGTCCCCACCACGAGAGTATTTCTATAAAGTGGAACTGATTGCGCTGCTCGTCACGGAAACGGGGAGGGCACGCTATACCATTGAAAAAGTCTTTGATCGCTTAGAAACATTGGGCAAGATTCACCCAACGCTCGATCCCCTTGATAAACGCCGCATTCGCATCCCCACTGAAGAGGTGGATATCATCCGCGAGGCATTGCGCTAGCGCAGATGGCCCACACCCTGCGCCTCACTCAGCGGCGTTTGCGGGGGGCGCGGCGTGGGTTGCCCGACTGGCGGGCCTTGGGGTCGGGCGGCTCGGCATCCTCGGCGAGGATGCGCTTGATGGCGGTGCGGTGCTGATAGCCCTTCTCGCGATAGCGGTCGGGGGCGTGGATCTGCTGATTCAGGTGTGCCGCGCTCTGGTGGCCGGTGGCGGGCGCGATGCCGCCCAGCACGGCGCGCAGGCCCGCGTCGTCGGTCGCCACCGTCACGCGTTGGCCGCGTGCCTCGGCCTCGCAGGTCAGCCGGACGATGCAGTCATCCGCCGTGCAGCCCGCCGCTGAGAAGACGATGCTGATGCCCAGGTGCGCGGTGCGCGTCTCGCCCGGCTCCGCGCCATCAAAGACGACCACCAGATCGACCGTGCGCGCGGCATAGCGGGCCGCCAGCAACGTCACCAGCGCGTCGCGCCCATGTTGCAGCGACCGCCGCTCCATCGGTGCCAGTTGCGGCGACCGCCGGATGACGTTGTAGCCATCGACCAATACCAGATGTTCGCGCATCGCCCTGCCCCCGATTCCCCACTCAGATGATCTAGTTTATCATCATTCGGCGTGCAGGGCATCCGCCGTGCCGATCTGGCTAGCGGGCTGGGCGGGCGCGTCACCGAGGGCGATGCCGAAGTCTTGGGCGATCAGGCGGGCGGTCATCTTGGCCGACATCATCACCGAGGGCGTGCCCGCGCCGGGCTGGGCATTCGCGCCGACCAGGTAGAGGCCGTGGATGTCTTCGCTGCGGTTGTGCGGTCGAAAGTAGGCCGATTGCCGCAGGATCGGCTCTACGCCGAAGCCGTTGCCCAGGTAGCTATTCAGCGTATCCTTGAAATAGTCCGGCGTGATGAAGCTCTTGTGGACGAGCCGCGCCCGCAGACCGGGAATGTAGCCGCGATCTTCGAGGAAAGCCAAGATCTTGTCGGTGAAGGGTTCGCCCAGCCGCGACCAGTCGATGCCGCTGGCCAGATTGGGTACGGGGACGAGGGTATAGGCCGCGTGGTGCCCCGGCGGTGCCAGCGACGGATCGGTCAGCGTGGGGACGTGCAGATATTGCGAGAAGTCCGCCGCCAACACCTTGCGGTCAAAGATGTCGCGCAGCAGTTCCTCGTAGCGCGGCCCCAGGATGATGTTGTGGTGCCGCAAGCCCAGGTCGCGCTCATCTGCCCGGAAGCCGAAGTAGATGACGACCAGCGACATCGACTGCTGGGCCAGTTTGACCCGCGCGTCGGGCTGCCACGCGCGCAACCGGGGGGCGATGAGGTCGAGGAAGGTGTGGGCATAGTCGGCATTCGAGATGACGAGGTCGGCGGGCAGGTAACGGCCATCCTTCAGGATGACGCCGCGCGCGTGCTTCGCGGCGAAGCGGTGCGTGGGCAAGCTGCCCTGTGCGTCGGTCACGTGGATGCGCGCGACCTCGCTGTCATAGCGCATCGTGCCGCCGAGATCCTCGAACTTTTGCACGAAGCCCTGCACCAGTGCGCCCATGCCGCCCCGCGCGTAGTGGATGCCCCAGGTCTTCTCGACGAAGTGGATCATGGCATAGATGGCGGGCACGTGCAGCGGGTTGCCGCCGATGAGCAGCGGCTCAAAGCTGAAGACCTGCTGCATCTTGGGGTTCGTGAAATACTTCTTGACGAAGCCGAAGAGGGTGCGCACGGCGTCGAGCTTCAGCAGGTCGGGCACGACGGTGAACATTTGGCGCATGTCGCCGAAATAGGTGTAGCCTAGCTCCAGAAAGCCGCGCGCGAAGATCGCGCCAGCAGCTTCGTGGAAGCGTTCATACCCCGCCAGATCCTCCGGCGCGAGCGCGCGGATCTGTTCGCGCGTGTGCTCGGGGTCGCCGTCATAGTCGAAATAGGTGCCATCGTCGAAATAGATGCGATAAAAGGGCAAGATGGGCATCAGGTCGACATAGCGCGCCGTCGCTGGACCGGCGCTGCTGCCCGACCGCACGCGCGCCCCCGGCCCCAGCACCGCTGGCGGGAAGTCAAGTCCGGCCAGGTTCGGCTGCCCACGCTCCACCGCGAAAAGCTCTTCGATCAGGTGCGGCACCGTGATGACGGTCGGCCCCATATCAAAGGTGAAGCCATCCACCCGCCGCGTATAGGCGCGCCCGCCGGGGCCATCAAGCTTCTCTAAGATGGTCGTGTCGAAGCCCAGGCTTTGCAGTCGAATGCCCAATGATAACCCACCGAAGCCCGCGCCGATGATGATCGCCCGCTTACCACTCGCCATGCTCGTCATCTCTTCTCTGTCACATCTACTCGATGAGATTGTAGCAAGATGGGTGGGGCGTGGTGCAACTGCCCGCGCCGCCCAAACGAATCTCACCGCAAGCGTGACGCCAGCGGGTTGCCCTCGTCTGATCATGGGTACGCGCGGACAATGAGGTGCCGCTGGGCAGGATAACAGCGAACTTCACAGAGGTAGGGGCACCCCCATGGCAAGCATCTCCACCAATACCATGACCTTCGGCGAACAACTGCGGGCGCGCTACCAACGCGGACGCCCCTGGCACAATCTGCTGGCCCTGTATGATGGCGATTTGCCCCGGCTGGCGCTGGCGGCGTTCTTTTACGTCATCAAATCTTCGCCGATCTGGATCGTCCCCATCGTCACAGCGGATGTCATCACCATCGTGGGGCACCCCGGTCCGCAGGCGTTGACGCAACTGCTATGGGCCGGGGCCATCATCGCGGCGATCACGCTGCAAAACATCCCCACGCACATCCTCTATATGCGCTTCCTCAGCAGGGCAACGCGGCGGATGGAGGTGCGGTTGCGGTCGGGCCTGACCCAACGCCTGCAACACCTGAGCATGCACTTTTACTACCGCCACGACGCCGGGGCGCTGCAAGCCAAGCTGGTGCGTGATGTCGAGATGATCGAGCAATTCACCAAGCAATTTTTCGAGAGCGTGCCAGGGCCGATCATCTCGATCCTCATCGCGGTGGTCATCACGGCGATGCGCGTCCCGGCCTTCTTGCTGTTTTATCTGCTGACCGTGCCCGCCGCGCTCGTCCTCTTTCAGATGATGCGCCGTCCCATGCAGCGCGAAAACGCCAGCTTTCGCGCCGAGGTCGAGGGCATCTCGGGCCGCCTCAATGAGATGCTGCACATGCTGCCCCTCACCCGCGCCCACGGCGTCGAGGACGAAGAGATCGCCCGCCTCGAGCAGCGGTTGGGCCGTCTGCGGCAGGCGGGGCTGCGGCTCGATGGCGTCGGCGCGGTGCTGGGGTCCAGTGCGTGGGTCGTCTTTCGCCTCTTTCAGGCGCTGTGCCTGGTGGTCGCCAGCTACTGTGCCATCACGCACCGCTTCGCCATCGACGTGGGGATGGTCGTGCTGCTGACGGGCTTTTTCAGCACCATCGCCGATGGCGCGAACCAGATGATCAACACCCTTCCCATCCTCAGCAAAGGCTTCGCTTCCATCGACTCCATCGGCGACCTGCTCGAAGCCGAGGATGTCGAAGATGAGACGGATAAGATCGCGGTGAGCGAGGTGCGCGGCGAATTCACCTTCCGCGAGGTCACCTTCGGCTACCCCTACGCTGAGCGGCCCGCGCTGGTGGATCTGAACCTGACCGTGCGCGCGGGCGAATCCATCGCGCTGGTCGGCGGGTCGGGGTCGGGAAAGTCGACCGCCATCAACCTGATCATCGGCTTCTTGCGCCCCACCTTTGGCACTATGCTGCTGGACGGCCAAGACATACGCACCATCGATCTTCGCAGCTATCGCCGCCATCTGGCGGTCGTCACGCAAGAGACGCTGCTCTTTCGCGGGACCATCCGGGAAAACATCCTCTATGGCGCGCCCCCGGTCGAGGAGGCGGTGTTTCAGGCGGCGCTGCGCGATGCGAACGTAGCCGAGTTCCTGGCGGACCTGCCCGATGGCGCGGAGACGCTGATCGGCGAGAATGGCTCGCGCTTGTCGGGCGGCCAAAAGCAGCGCATCGCCATCGCGCGTGCCCTGGTGCGCGACCCCCGCGTGCTGATCCTCGACGAAGCGACCTCCGCGCTGGACGCGCACACCGAGGCGCTGGTGCAAGAGGCGCTGACGCGGCTGATGCAGGGGCGCACGACCTTCATCGTGGCGCATCGGCTGCCGACGGTGCGGCATGCCGACCGCATCGTGGTGCTGCACCATGGCCGCGTGGTCGAGGTCGGCTCACACGACGAACTGCTGGCGCGCGACGGCAGCTATGCCGCCATGCATGCGGTGAGCGCCAGTCGCGGCTAGGGGGCTGAGTCCTCATGCATCATTATGCGGATCGGTGCTCTGATCGAAGTTCGTGGTGGGAACGCAGGTGGCTTGGTCAGTATGCGTGATGTCGACCTGTTGGGGATATGGACAAGGGAGGGTGAAGACGCGCACCACATTGTCGCAGTACGCTGCCAGCCCCCGACTTTCAAGGGCCACCCGTTGACAGGTGCGATGTTTCGCGTGCCAATGCCCGAGATTGATCTTCAGTAATGATGTGTAGTCTATTTGGCAAGACGCATTTTTGTCCTGGGTGACCAGCCCCCAGCGCCAGCTCACATCGGCTTCGTTCTCTTCGAGCGCGAGCGTCGCTGGCGTGCAGGTATGATACGCCGCTAAAAGGCAACCGACGCCCGTAAAAGGCGGTTCAGCGTCAGTGCGGTTGGTGAGAAAGACGTTGCCGCAATCCGTGCCCTGAACGGGAATGGTCGATTGCTCCACAGAACAAGATGCCAGTGAAAGCAACGACAATGCCGCCACCAAAACCATCGTTATATTTCGCGGATTGAGTCGCACTTTGCCACCTCATCTGACGTCATCTACAAAGAGGTACGCCCACAACGGCTGCCGCCTCACATCACGCGACAGCGGGCAATGCGACTGCCGACACAGCGGATGGTAGCCACGATCCTCGGGCGGCATTCAAAGATGGCGCAGAAATTGATCGGGGTTGTTGAGGAAGTCGCGCGTCAGCCGCACGTGCTCGGTGTCGTCATAGGCGATGGGGGCCACCGTGCCGCCGTCGAAGCTGTAGATGGCCGCCCCAGGGATCGCCAGGATGATGGGCGAGTGCGTGGCGATGATGCACTGCGCCCCTTCATCTTCCACCGCGTGCTTGATGAGTGAGACGAAGGCGAGCTGGCGCATCGGCGAGAGCGGCGCTTCGGGTTCGTCCAGCAGATAGAGGCCATTGGGCACGAACCGCTGCTGAAACAACCGCAAAAAGCTCTCGCCATGCGACATGGTGTCGAGGCCCTCGCCATAGCGGCGGCGCATCTCGCCTGCCTCGCGCGCATAGGGCATGATCGCGTACCCCTTGGCGGTGGCGGAAATGGTGGCATCCGCTTGGATGCGCCGGATCTCGGCTTCCATCTCGGCGAGGGATTGCTGCATCCGCACGGCATAGCCAAAGAAATCCTCGGCGCGCAGAAAGAAGCCGCGCCGCGTCTTGCGATTCCACACCAGCTTCAGGCTATCGGCCAGCGGCTGGATGTGCCCGAGCGTGGCATCATCACTCGCGCCCTGGCTGCCGACGGTGATGCAGCCGATCGCCCGCGCCAGCCCCTCCAGCACCGTCGACTTCCCCGAGCCGTTCTCGCCGACGAAGAGCGTGACCGGCGTGGTGAGGCTGAGCGTGCTGCCCGCCAGCGCCCGTAACGCGGGCACGGTGAAGGGGAACCGCGCGGCGGCCTCGTCGCGTGGCGCGGTGAAGGTGACGGAGCGCAGATGTGGCATGGGGCTGCTCCTTTGGCGAACAAGTGCTGGGGCTGAACCGCTGTTGAGGTGGCACCTCGCCCGAATGAAGCCGTGTGTTGATTATGCCACGTTGACTGATGGGGCCACCGTCCGTGCGGTACTGGTGTGATTATGACACCCGCTGTTCGTTGCGATCCACAGGGGAGCTATTTTCGGCGCGTTCGCGCCTTTCGTGAAAGAGGACCAACGGGTATGATGGATCCAAATGGGGTCATGACGCAGGTACAGACGGGCAACATCCCGCCGACGTGGCGCGTGCTGCGGGCACGGTCGGGCTACTTCGTCGCGAATGCGTTGCTTTACGGTGCACTGGGGCTGGCGGCGCTGGGGGGCATCGCGTATCTCGTGATCTCGGGCACGATTTTCTATTATGGGGTCGCGCCAGATCCGGGCAGCACGGGCGCGCTCGTGTGGCTCATCATCGACATCGTCGTGCTGCTGGCCTTTTCCATCACCTTTTTGGCGAATAGCATTGGGCGCTTGGTCAACGTCGGCTCGGCGCACCAGCAGATGCTGGTGCTGACGCCCGAGGGCTTCGTCGCCGTGACGCCCAAGGGCGCGCAGTCCTTTCCCTTCGCGGGCATCAACGGCATGACGGCGGCTGCGGTGCGCGGCGGGGGTGTGGTGGTGACGATGCGCCGCGCCGACAACGGCCAGCAGGTCAAGTATACGCTGGATGGCCGTTTCGGCGCGCCCAAGACCGTCGCGGGCAGCATCCTCGCCGCGCAGGGTCAATACGCCACGGCCATGGCCCAGCCACGACCACCGTTGCAGGGATAGGGACGAGACGCGAAAGAAAAAAGACAGGAAGAGGGCGGGTCTTTGCCGCTCTCTTCCCGTCCCCTTTATGCTCAGATGTAGTCCCAAGGGGTCGCGCCGCCCGCTGGATAGATGGCGAGGTCGGTGAAGGTGACGGGCTGGGCCGCATTCGACGAATAAAAGCCAAAGCCGCCTGAGTCAGCAAAGAGTCGCGCGGT
>JBBQSR010000146.1:0-8350 GCA_038234855.1 Ktedonobacterales bacterium
GACAATGGTGGGCACGGCCACAGTTGCGACAGCGGGCCGAGTACCCTGCACGATCAGGCTGCCAACTGCCACAATGAGCACCGCGCACCCCGCGATGAGGCCGCCCGTGATCACCCGTTGGGTCCGCTGGCGCTGTGCCTGCAACTGCAAGCGCGTCTGGCGCAAGGAAGTGGTGGGACCACCACCGCGCGGTGCCCCGGTGCGGGACGTGTGAGGTGCAGGCACCGCCACTGGTGCCCGATGTTTTTTTCCTGACATACTGTAGTGGTCTTCTCCTCGGCGGAGGCCGTTCGGCGTTGCCTCCCCGCTATCCTAGCCCTGCTAGATGAAATGAGGATGAAGATGTGCTCCTAACGGGCTTCATCTTCCGTTCATGTTCACCTCATAAGCTCCACGTGCGTCAGTTATGCGCTACCTGCCAGCGGAGGATACACGATGCGTCTACTCGTCGTCGAAGATGACCCCCATCTGGGGCCTGCGCTCAAGCAGCGATTAGAGCGCAACCATTACGCCGTCGATCTGGTGACGGATGGGGAGGACGGCCTCACCCTGGGCCTGTCGATCCCGTATGATGTCATCATCCTGGATGTGCTGCTGCCCGCCCTATCGGGCTTTGACATCTGCCGCCAGTTGCGCCAGCACCAACGCGCCGTCCCCATTTTGCTGCTGACGGCGCTCGGCGAGGTGGACCACCGCATCACCGGCCTGGACCACGGCGCGGATGATTACCTGACGAAGCCCTTCGTCTTTCGCGAATTGGAGGCGCGCGTGCGGGCGCTGCTGCGACGTGACAGCCTGAGTAAAGATCCCGAATTGCACTTTCTGGACCTGACGCTCGATACGCGCACCCATGTCGCCCGGCGTGGCGACCGCACGATCGAACTCACCAGCAAGGAATACGCCCTGCTCGAATATCTACTACGCCATCCCCGTCAGGTGCTCAGCCGCACGATGATCGCCGAACACGTGTGGGACTTCGATACCGACCACATGTCCAATGTGATCGATGTCTTCATTCGCACCCTGCGTCGCAAGCTCGGCGAGGGGGGCGAGGTCGATGTCATCCAGACCGTGCGCGGCTCAGGTTACCAACTGCGGGAGCCGACGCCATGAAACGACTGACGCTCCCCCATTGGCGACCTAATATCCGTACCCAACTAGCGCTGTGGTACACGGCGATCTTCGCGGTCGTGGTGCTCTTAGGCGGCACCATTCTGTACACTGTGCTGAAAAATTCGCTGGGGGCGAGCCTGGATAGCGCCCTACAGGTCCGCACCCAGGGGATCGCGGCAGGCATCTCGAATGACACGGGCAGCATCGTCGTGCAAGATGTCACGGGCGAGTTACCCGATTTGGGAGCACCCGCCGACGGCACCGCGAGCACCCCCACGGCCGCGACGGCGGATGTCAACCTGGGCACCCTCGTGCGCGTCCTGACCCCCAAAAACCAGCCGGTGTATAGCAGCCCCGCCTTTCGTTCCCTCGCCCTGCCAACCAAAGCACTCAGCGATCCGCTGCATGGGCGCACGTGGCAAGGGACGATTATGATGCCCGATGGGCAGACGGTGCGCGTCTATAGTGCGGCGCTGGTGGACAATGGGCAGGTCTATGGCATCATTCAGGTGGGGCAGACCCTCGCGCCGCTCACGACGACGCTCAATCACCTCGTCGTCGCACTGCTCACGCTCTTCCCCCTGGCCCTGCTGGTGAGTGCCGGAGGCAGCTATTGGCTGGCCGGGCGTGCCTTCGCTCCCATCGGGCGACTGACGCGCACCGCACGCGCGATCGAAGCGGGCGATCTGCATCGGCGCGTCCCGGTCGGGGCGACGCGCGATGAGGTGCAAGAACTCGCCCTGACCCTCAATGCGATGATCGCGCGGCTGGAGGCTGCTTTCACCCGCCAGCGGCGTTTTATCGCCGATGCCTCGCACGAACTCCGCACCCCCGTCGCGGCGATCTTGAGCCTGACGGAAAACGCGCTGGACCTCGCGGAGGAGCGCGATCCCATCCTGGTGCTGCGCGAGGTCAACACCGAGGCCCTGCGGCTGCGGCACCTGATCAGCGACCTGCTCTCGCTGGCCCGTGCCGATGAGGGGCAATTGGTCCTTGACCGAGATATGGTCCCGCTCGATCTGCTGGTGAGCGATGTCGTGGCGAGCTTGCAGCCCCTGGCGGAGGAACGCGCCATCACCCTGGCCACGACCGCGCTGGACCCCGTTCAGGTGCAGGGGGATGCCCCACGCCTCGCATTGGTGCTGATGGGGCTGGTCGACAACGCCCTCACCTACACCAATGCGGGGGGAACCATCACCTTGGCCGTGCACTTGGTCAACGACACTGCACAGATCGCGGTCAATGATACGGGGATGGGCATTGCCGCTCCCGACCTGCCGCATATTTTCGAGCGCTTTTACCGTGCGGACCGCGCACGGTCGCGGGCCGCTGGGGGTAATGGTTTGGGCCTTGCTATCGCCGCAACCATTGTGCAGTTGCATGGCGGCACCATCACGGCGGCGAGCCGCGTGGGGCAGGGATCAACCTTCACCCTCACCCTGCCTGGCGCGACACGGTAAACGAGGAAGGGATCCAATGATGGCAAACTGAACCCCCAATCACGACTCTGCCGCTCATACCTCATGCGGTGGAACGGCTTCATCTTCTCCCGCCGCTGAAGGGTCCGGCTGGTCGGCAAGGGGAGCCGTTTGTGCGGCGCGCGTCGCCTGCTGAAGCGCATCTTCCCACCGCTCGATCTGCAACGGCTTATGGATGAAATGTACCCGCGGTGGTCGCATATGCTGGCGGTCAGGAGCGGGAATGATGATCTCGCCAAACCAGACGAGCAGAAGGATGTGAGTTGGTGGCAGCGCCAAAAACGCCTCCAAAAAATCGTGAAGGGGGGGCGGCCATCTGGTCGCACTCAACTCGTAAAGCAACAGACTCGCAGGGTGCTGCCGCAGATGCGCGAGGGCCTGGTCAAGCTGGTCCAAGGGTACCACCGGATACCCAGCGTCGGTCAGATACTGTGTCAAGAGTTGCCCTAGCCACACATCAGCACAGAGGAGAACGACTGGGGGCATCGCATCCCTCCAAAACGAGAGCAGGAGGCCATCAGCACCCCTACCCCTGCCGCAATCAGCGTGCGGACTACAGAACGTGAGGGCAGTAGCCGCCAACGTTAGTTATAGGCACATCCATGTCGCTCGATCAGGTGATTGCCCTGCTGTTACCACAGCATCCGGGTGACTCCGGGCTTATGGTGCCAGGCACGGGCGCTTCAAAATAGCGAGCAACCTCGTCGCTTCAGGGGCAAGCCCGTGGAAGGCAAAGGCGACCGGCACCAGTGAGACGAGTTCCCAGCCACGCTGCCGTAAGGTATTGAGAATGGTGTCCATCCCCTGAATGGTGACCTGCTCTCTCGTCACAATATACCAGTGATCGGGTTGCTGGCCCTGCGAACGAATTTCGATGGTGATATATTCCCATGGATCCATGTCGTTTCGGCTCCTCTCCGCCGCCTATCAGCGCGTGCTTCGCAGGTGGCGCACCCATGCTGCTTGCCCAGGACTGCGTGGCAACGCTCGTGTCTGCATGCCGGATAGGCCCCCGCAGTCCTAGCGCATCGCAGCATCGGGGGCGGATGGTCGTGCCGTGCGGGGCTGGCGCTGCCCATGCAGGGCCTCTCCGACGAGTTGGTGCCAATCCCGGCCATGTGCCGCCGCTAGCGCCAGACCGATGCGGGGTAAGGTCGTGCGTTGGCGGGTGAGCAGATACCGTCGTTGCCACGTTGGCTGGAATTTTGCCTTGAAGCGGGCCAGCGAATCATCTCGCCCCACCAGCAACCCCCGCTTTTGTAAGAAGATGGCACCTCGCTCCACCACCGTGTGCGACGCCGCCCCCGTCGCGTCACAAGCTACCGCCTCGTTCACCCCCGCCAACGGTGCCAACCCCAACGACATGTGCATCGCTCCCTGTGTTTTCGCCCAGGTGAGGGCGGTCGCGATCACCAGTTCCATCACTCCCGGCGTGGCAGCGGCGGCGCGACGCATGCAATCCAAAGACCAGCCATGGGCGGCATAGAGCGGAGTCCAGGTGAGGAACGCCTGGACGTGCCCCGTCGTATCGAGCGCGACGACGGTCAAGAGATCCGGCGACCAGTCCGCCGGAAATCGTCCCATGCTGAAGCCCATCTGGCGCTGGGCACCCTGCGCGGCTAACCACTGGGTGGACAGGTCGTGCATCTCGGCGAAGATCGCTGGTGGCAGCGTCTCGCCCTGCCAACATTGAGCCGTCACGCCATCGCGCTGTGCGCGGGCGATGGCATGCCGGATCGGTGCCCCCACTTTGCCCGCCACGGCGAAGCTGCCCAGATCTACCAACGCGTCCGCCCCGATGGGGTCAAGATGCCAGCCGTGCGCGCGACATGTCTCAGCCAGGGCGGTACTGGCCTGATAGATCGCCATCAGCCAATCTTGCTGGCGACAATAGCGTGTAAACGCCGCAACCACTTCCCCCTGTTCCTCGGGGGGACCGATGGGGTCGCCCACGGCGAGCGCGACCGACTGGATCACCCGATAGGCGATGAAACTGGCCCCACTGGCCGACCAAACATAGCTGTTCTCAGGACGCAGGGCGAAATAGGCCATGGTCGTCTGCCCGTAGCGTTCGGTGATCGCGCGTACCCGTCCCCGTTCTTCGCGCTGCTGGTGCCGCGCCGCCAAGACGGGGCGCAAGACAGCGACCACGCCATAACTCAAACTGGCGAAGGCCACGCCACGCAGACCGAGCAGGATCATCCGCTGGGGGATGGTGGCCCACTGGGCGTTGGTCAGCACCTGCGTCACCACCCCGCCACTGGCAATGCTTCCCACGCCAACGATCAATGCGCCATAGCCGCGCCAGAGCGACACCACACTGCTGCGCGTGGCGAATAGGGGCGCGAATACCAGCGTCATGACCAAGAGCGCGAGGGGAATGAGCACTTCGCCCCAGCGGGGTCGTTCGCTCAAGACGCTCAGCAGTGACACACTCAACACGCCCAACGACAGCCACCAGGCCTGGCGTTTGCCCCGTGCCACCGCCCCAGCGATGACCAGCAGCAAGACGCCCCCAAAGATGACGCCATCCGTACCCCATCCCCAATCTTGCAGGTTCAGCACCTGATCGAGCAGCAAGGGTTGCTCCCACGCGGCACCGCCCAGCACAGCGACGAGATTGAGCAGGGCGATGAAGGTAATCACCAGGGCCACCGTGCCACGCCCCACCGTCGTCAGCCATTGCTGTCCCTGCCCCACACGGCCAGTTTCTGCGCGGGCAGAGGTGAGATGCCAAGTCATGATCCGATCTCCTGGTTACGCGTTGGTGGCTCCCACGGGAGCGATGAGCGGGAAAGCCTGCGCCATCTGCTGCGCCCAGACGCGCCAGGCGTGGCCGCCCGTGGCCACCAGCAGCGTCACGGTCGCCCCCTGCTCTTTGAGCGACTGCACGAAGCGCAGCCCCTGCTGATAGTAGGTGCCATCGGCCAGCCCGACCCCAATGATGAAGCGCACCTGACGCAGCGCCCTGGCCCCCGCCGCTGTCTGGATGAATTGCTGGGGGCTATTGTAGTGGCGAAAACTGGCAGTAGTGCCAAACACGGCTCCCTCGGCGGTGAAATAGCCCCCCAGGCTCAGCGCGGTCCCAAACACGTCGGGGTGGTGGAGGGCGATGTTGACCGCGCCATAGCCGCCCATCGACAAGCCGCCGATGGCGCGGTTGGCAGCGGTGGCGCGCGTGCGATACCGTTGATCGATCACCGCCACGAGGTCGAATGCGATGGCGTCTTCCATGCGCTGCCGCCCATCGGCGCTGTTGGCCCATTCCGAGAAGCGATAGCGGGGGCCGTTGCCCTCGGCACCCACCAAGATGGTCGCACGCATCTGCTGGCGGGCGAGCAGATCGTCGGCGGCGGCATCGACATGCGCCGCGCGAAACCAGTCACTCGGTTTGCCGGGACTGCCATGCAGCAGATAGAGTACCGGGTAGCGTTGCGCTGGCAGCGCGAAATACGCTGGGGGGAGATAGACCCAATAGGTCTGCTGCCGCTGCCTCAACGCTGCACTGCGGTAGGTTCCCTGTTGCACCGTGCCGTGCGGTTGCGCGACCATGGTGGCTGGAATGCGCGGACGAAAGATGGCGGAGCTTGGCCCATAGGTGAGCAGATCGCCCGCGTTGATGAGGCAAAGCCACACCGCCAGCAGCACCATGATGCCGCCGCCCAGCCTGATCCCCTGGCGCACCACCTGCGAACGGGTCACGGTTGGCCGTTGGCCGCGCCACCACCGATAGCCGACGCGGACGATGGCGAACATGGGCACCACTACCAGTTCGCCCAGCGCGGCCCCGACGACCGCGCCCACCCCGCAGCCCACCACGGCCAGCGCCGTCAGCGTCACCGCTACGCTTCCTAGTGCGCCAGGGACCATCACCTGTGGTCGCCCCAGCGCGTCGGGGAGGGGCTGGAGGGATTGCCACACGAAGGCGACGAGATAGGTCGCCACGAAGAAGAGGACGCCCCCCGCCCAGGCCGCACCACGCGCGCGTTGCACACCAGCCGCCCCCATCGTCCCCAGCAGCGCCATCGTGAGGAGGGTCAGGAGCAAGACCCGTTCCGCATCGAAGCCCAAGGTGCGCCAGCCGGATTGCACCGCATCAGCGAAGGGACTATGCGCGCCGAGCAAGGCCAGGCCAACGGCGCTGGCGCTCTGGCCCAGCCAACACATCGTGCGCGGGAGTCGTTGCCCCCATCGCTGCCCCGTTTCGTTCATGGCTCCCCCCGTTTGCGGTTTCTCGCCTGCTGAGAGCGTACAGCGCCGAGATGAAATGTCCGTGAACTTCCTAGGAGTCTGGGCGAATTGCCGCCGGCAAGCGCGCTTGCGGCAGATACTTCATGCCCGCTTCATCCTGATGCCCTATGATGACGAATGTGGCAGAGCAAACGTTCCGCTGTCATTTCCTAAAAGTGGGGTTCCCCATGCGCTGGCCGCATTTCCGCTTGCCACCACGACCCACCTCGGCACACTCATCCTTCCTGGCCATTGGGCCATTGATTGGCGTGCTGCTGGCATTGGGGGTTCTCACGCTCATCGTCAGCACGTTGCCGCTGGCGTTCCCGGCGACGTCCGCTGCCCATACGATCTTGACGCCGCTGCCAGCAAGCGCCACATCGGTCCCCATCCCCCACATCGCGCGCGAAAACCAATTGACAGGCACGACGGATTGGGCGTACAGCCGCACCGCCGACCGGACTCTGTTGCAAGGCTACACGGGGGTCGTCTCTGCTGTACCGGGGCAGCAGGTGCCCGTGGCGGTGAGCGCGATACGCCCCGTGATGTATCAGGTGCAGCTCTTTCGCCTGGGCTGGTATGGCGGCACAGGGGGGCGGCTCATGGCCTTCCTCGGCAAATTTACCAGTCAAGCCCAAGGGTACTGGACCCCGCAGCGGGGCCTGGTCGGCTGCCCAACCTGTCATCTGGATGCCCACACCCATCTGCTCGATGCCCAGTGGGCCACCGCGTTTGTCGTCACCATCGACGCCACCTGGCCCAGTGGCCTGTATGTCATCAAACTGACGGCTCCGCTGGCCCAGGCTGAGGCGTTGATTCCATTGGTGGTGCGTGATGACAGCGGGCAAGCGCCCATCTTGGCCAATCTGCCGGTCAATACCTATCAAGCCTACAATGCCTGGGGCGGCTATAACCTCTATGGGAACGATGAACAGGGCAGCCATGCAACCCATGTGGAGCACGCCACCCTGGTCTCCTTCAACCGTCCCTTGCTGGCCAACGGGATGGCCGGTGCGGGGGACTGGCTCAGTTGGGACATCCACACTGTGCGCTGGCTCGAACGGGCGGGGGCCGAGGTCAGCTATACGACGGATGTCGATCTGAACAATCATCCTACCAGTTGGCTGGCCCACCGCAGCGTGCTGGTGCTCGGCCACGACGAATATTGGACGAAGGCGATGCGTGACGGTGCCGAGACGGCCCGCGCCGCCGGGGTCAACCTGGGGTTCCTAGGGGCCAACGATGCCTATTGGCAGGCACGGTTCGCCCCAGACCTGGCCGGTCACGCGGATCGCACCCTCACCTGCTACAAGGTGGAGAGCGCATCCAATGGGAAGGCAGCGACGCTGGCGACCGATCCGCTCGCGGCGACGCACCCGGAATTGGTGACGGCCCAATGGCGCGATGCCGCCCTGGCGCGCCCCGAAAACAGCCTGATCGGCGTCATGTATCACAGCTACATTCGTGCCCGCTACTACCCTGCCTGGATCGTGAGTGGTCCCAACGCCGACCCGTACTTGCGGGCCGCC
>JBBQSR010000147.1:0-8328 GCA_038234855.1 Ktedonobacterales bacterium
GACGTGGGACGATGGCGACGACGTGGCGGTCTTCGCGCGCGACGGGCAGGTGTCGCTGACGCCCCTCAGTTGGGAGCTGACCGCGCGCGATGCGCTCGCGGATTGGTTTCGCTTCGACCGCTAGCATGGTGGCCAGCGCGCCCTGTGCCTCGCCCCGTGTGCTGTCGTTCCTGCTGATACCGCCCATTGTGCGAAATCATCGATCATCATTCCGCCCCCTACCTCAGCCGGAACGATTTATGCGACCTGGGCGGGTATGCTGAAAAGAGATGTCACACAGGGCGAAAGGACGCGCCACATGGGAATGCCGCCGTTGCGTCGCTGGTGGGAAGACCGCACCGCTGGCCTCGCCTGGCGCTGGGAGGTCGATAGTGGGTTTCGCCACAGCGCCAGCCTCTTGGTGACGGCGCTCACCCTATCGCTGGTGGTGCTGTGCCTTTTCGTTACGCTGGTGGTGGCCCATGGTATCGTGCCCCAGTGGTTCGGGCTGGCACCAGGCGGCGCGAACCCTGGCATGGGGCAGGGGAATATCGCCACCTTCCCTGTCGCGCCGCTGCATCCGTTGCCCACGAACCCCGCGATGGCCCCAGTCGCCGTCGCCACGAGCGCACTGGGGTCGCCCGAGCAACCCACGCCGACCGCCACGACCGCCAGCCCCACACCCGCCGTGACCGCGACGCCAACGGGGGGCGGTACGCCGTCATGTCCCGCGCTCACCCAAGCCCCGACGCTGGGGGGCCGCTCCGTGCAAGATGGCATGGTGCCCGCACCATTGCAGGGGGGCTGCCCCGCGCAGCTCATCATCCACGCGGCGACGCACCCCAACAGCGTGGTCGCGGTCACGCTCACCTTCGGCAATCTCGACCCCATCGGCTGCACGCTCACCCTCAGCGGCACGACGGATGGCGCGGGCGACGCGGCGCTCAGCTTCACTGTACCAGGCAACCACTGCTTTTATGGCACCATCATCACGAGCGGCACCATCACCGTGGGCGGCGATAATTCCGCGAATGTGAATTTCGCGGCGCAAGCCTGATACGCCGTCGCGGGGTGTGTGCCGCCGATGGGATTTCGCGAGATGCTCTGGGGGATCAATCGCTCATGCCATCCATCGCGCCGAGGCCGCTGGCGCTGATGCCCACGGCGACATCCGCCCCGGCGACGGGCACCTGGGGTGGCAGACGGCGGCTCGCCAACACGATGGCCCGAATGAAGAAGAAGAAACCGAGCGGGGTCGTAATGATGTAGAGCAAGATGCCCGACTTGAACGGCATCCCAAATGCCACCCCTAATCCATAGACGGTGCTGGCGGCGAGGGGCAGCGCCAGCATGCCCAGGGCGCGCCAGACCGGGAATGGCCCCGTCACGCGCGACCACGCGGTGGGGGCCGCCGTCGGGCCGTCACGCCGCGCGAAACGCCACAACGCGAAGACCGTGAGGGCCACGCACGGCGGCAAGATGAAGAGCGCGAAGGGCACCCCCGGCACGGTCAACAAGGCGAACCACGCTACGACGCACGCCATGAGCACGCCCCACTCGCCCCAATTCAGACGCATCTGCGCGGGAGCCACCCTCCCCAGCAGGACGTAAGCGACCCCCAGGACCACGGTCCGCACGGTAAAGTACGTCGCGAAGGTCGGCAGATCGATCTTTTGCGCGCCCACCTCGAACCACCACGTCATCCCCCAGAGGCCCAGGCATGCGCCAACTAGGGTGCACCAGCCCGCGACCGCCCAAAAAGAGGTACGCAGGGCGCGCGGGATGAGGTACCACCCCACGCCGACCGTCAGCAGCGCGTGCCAGGCGAGGCCAGTGAATGAGATGCTGAGCGGCAAATCTGCGTACATCGTCGCCACCAGCACGCCCTCGACCAGCCAGCCAAAGAGCGCACCGCAGAGGAAGACCGTCGCCCATCGCTGCGGTCGCGCCGCGCCAACGATGCCCAAAAAGACATACGCCGTCAGGGAATACGCGAGCCAGTTGCCGATGATGCCCGGCCACACGACCGAGTCTAATGGGCGTGCCCAAAAGCTGATCTCCGAGAAGAAAACGAAGACATAGCCCGTCAGCAGGGCGGTCGCGAATCGAGTGAGCCATGGGCGCATCGCGTGTCACTCCTCTGTCTTGGAGCGTTGCACTGAGGATGCAACGGGCTGAATGCCGGTGATGAAGATGTGGCGCAGCCCCGCCGCGATGCGTTCCAGCGAATAGCCACGTTCGCTCTGCTGATAGCGGAGCACCATGGGATTCATGGCTGAGAGCAGGAGGTCGGCGGTGTAGGCGACATCCAGCGGGGCAAGTTCGCCGCGCGCGACCGCCTCGGTGAGCAAGTCGGCGATGACCGCGTGCCCCCACATCTGGCCAGATTCGTGGCGCGGTGGCATCCGCGTGAAACGGGGGGGACCGTCGCACTGCATCTCACGCATTTGGCTGGCAACCACCGTTTCGAGCAGCGCCATGCTCTCATTGACAAAGTGCAGGGTGCGCACCAGCGCGACATCGAGCCGTTCCAGCGGGGGGATGGCGGCAGCCTCGGTGAGATAAGCGCGTAGCTCAGTGGTGAAGCGTTCGTAATGCTCGTGCAGCAGGTCGCGGCAGAGGTCGCCCTTGTTGGTGTAGCGCCGATAGAGCGTGCCCTGGCCGATGCCCGCCGCCACGGCGATGGCGTGCATGGTCACCGCCCCGACCCCATGGCGGGCAAAGAGGTCACGCGCGACGGCTAAGATGCGCTGGCGATGCGCGGCGGCATCGCGGCGCTCACGCCGTTCATGTGGTGCGGTCGCTTCCCCATCCGCTACACTAGGATCATGGACCATCGATGGTTCCCCTTGACAAGTGGACAGATGTCCGTTTATAATCGGAGATGTGGACAGCAGTCCACTTTCACCGTACCACATCGACGTGGACCCGTCAACCGCGAAGCCGCGCTCGTGGCGCTTGCCGTTTTGGCGGTGCTGGCAAAGAGTGATCAGGATATGGCAATGGCGATGCTGTGCCCATTCGCGCCCCCACCCGTGGGGCGTTTCGCAAAGGAAGTACGCTCATGAGCAGTCAACCCGCGATCTTAGCCGAGGGGCTGACGAAGCGGTATGGCACGACACAGGCCCTGGCGGGGCTGGACCTGCGTGCCGAGGCGGGCACCGTGCTGGGGGTGCTCGGCCCCAATGGCGCGGGCAAAACCACCGCCGTCCGCATCTTGACGACCCTGCTGCGCCCCGATGCAGGCCACGCCACCGTGGCGGGCCTCGACGTGGTGAAGGACGCGAACGCGCTGCGCTCGCAGATCGGCCTAGCCGGGCAAAACGCCGCCGTCGATGAGAACCTGACCGGCTTCGAGAATCTAGAGATGGTCGGGCGGCTCTACCACCTCGCGGGCCGCGTCGCCCGCCAGCGCGCCCAGACGCTGCTAGATCGCTTCGATCTCAGCGACGCTGCGAAGCGTGTGGTCAAGACCTATTCGGGGGGCATGCGTCGCCGCCTGGATCTGGCGGCCAGCCTCATCATGTCGCCGCCCGTCCTCTTTTTGGATGAGCCGACGACCGGGCTGGACCCCCGCAGCCGCATCGGCATGTGGGAGATCATCAGCAACCTCGTCAGCGATGGCAGCACCGTCCTGCTGACGACGCAATATCTGGAAGAAGCGGACCAACTGGCCAACAACATCGTCGTGGTCAACTTTGGCCGCGTCATCGCCGAGGGCACCGCCGACCAGCTCAAGACCCAGGTAGGCGGCGAACGCATCGAGATGACCCTGGCCCCCGGCAGCGATGTCGCCCGCGCCATCGAGATCCTGCGGCCCTACACCATCGGCGAACCGGTGGTCGAGGCCGAGCGCCGCCACATCGTCTTGCCCGTCGCCACGGGCGCACAGCAACTCGCGGGCATCATACGCGATCTGGATGCCGAGCGCATCGGCCTGGACGACATCGCCCTGCGCCGCCCCACGCTGGATGACGTGTTCCTGACGCTCACCGGCACCACCACCCAAGACGAAACCACCGATGCCGCGCCACCAGCGGCGCGCCCCCTGGCAAGGAGTTCACGCTGATGACCACCGCATCCCCCACCAAAGAAGAGGCGCTGCAACCCCAGCAACGCTCGGGCCTCTACTGGACCTTCGCCGACGCCATCACCATGGCGAAGCGCAACCTGCAACAGATCCCGCGCATCCCCGAGGAATTGATCTTCGCGACGATTCAGCCGGTGATCTTCGTGCTGCTCTTTCGCTACGTCTTCGGTGGTGCCATCGCCATCAAGGGCACCAGCTACGTCAATTACCTGATGGCGGGCATCTTTACCCAGACCGTCGTCTTCGGCTCGACCTCCACGGGCATCGGCCTGGCCAACGATCTGCAAAAGGGCCTCATCGACCGCTTCCGTTCGCTGCCTATGGCGAAATCCGCCGTGCTGACGGGCCGCATCATCTCGGATCTGGTCCGCAGCACCGTCGTGGTTGCGCTGATGTGGACGGTGGGGTTGCTCGTTGGGTTTCAGCCCCAGGGTTCGCCGCTGAACTGGCTGGGGGCCATCGGCATCTTGCTGCTCGCCAGCTTCACCTTCTCGTGGATCTCCGCCGCCATTGGTCTGGCGGTCGGCAGCGTCGAGGCCGCGCAGTCGGCGGGCTTCATCTGGCTCTTTCCGCTGACCTTCGCCAGCAGCGCCTTCGTCCAGACCGCGACGCTCACGCCGGATTGGTTGCGGGGCTTCGCTGAGCGCCAGCCCGTTACCCTCATCGTCAACGCGGTGCGCGGCCTGGTGCTCGACCAGCCTGACGGCGCGACCATCCTGCGCGCCGTGGCCTGGTGCGTGGGCATCATGGCGGTGACGATCCCCCTCGCCATCCGCGCCTACAACCGCCGCGCCGCCCGATAGCGGGTGGTAGGCTGATACCTGGGGAGCGCGTGGAACTGCATGGTTTCGCGCGCTCTTTCAGTGGATAGCATACAATAGTTTCATGGTATACTGTTTCAAGAATTTGAGTATGAGGGATGAGTGCGCGCGATGCCACATTATTCCTGGTATCCGGGCTTCATGAACGAGTTTATCCGTTTGTCAGCCGCACAACGCCAAGCATTCCTCGGTACAGTCCAGGTGCTAGTCGCCTATTTCAATGTTGGACAATTTCCGCCAGTCAGCCTTTTTCATAAGATGAGTGGCTATGACTTGTATGAATGTCGTTGGGATCCCTCCGGTCGTTTTCGAGCGACTTGCGAAGTCTCCACAGAGGCCGATGGCACCATTCATGTCAAGTGGCGACGCATTGGCGACCACAGCATTTACAACAATCCATGACTACTTGCGATAGCGCGCCACGAAGGAGGCTCAGCAATGAGCGAGCCACAGATCACCGTTTCTATCTCACAGTTTGCCTACGATGTGTTGGCTGACGTAGCGCAAACCCGCGCGACGACCCCCGTCGCCCTCATCGAAGAAATCGCGGCAAAACTGCACACAGTCGCCTCGCAAAAGGTCAGCGAAATCGAATTTTATCACGCGTTAGGCTTCACCGATGAAGAGATAGCGGCATCGCACGAACAGGTCAAACATCTGTTTCCCCAGCCCTAAAGATGGGCAGCGACCCTGTAAATAATGAACAAAGTAAGCCATTCGGACCATAAAAGGGTGGCGGTGGGTGGGTCGCGCGTTATACTATCTAGAAGGGGGTCTCTGCCCCACCCGAAGCGGTTCGGCCAGCGGGGCGAGGCTCGTTCGTACACAAGGAGCGCGCGATGAACGCTTACGAACAGTTTCTGTCGATCCGTGATCGGCTGGAAATGAACGGTGCTAACGAAGATTCCATCGACCTGATCGATAAGTATATTGACCGCGCCGAGTCAGAGCGCGACAGTAACACCAGCATCACGATGGCGATGGTTCTGAAGCACCTGCTGCGCCAGCGCGAAGTGCTGGGCAACGATGCCGTCTACAACGATCTGCAAGAGCTGATCGGCGAGGACCCCCGTCCGCGCAACGACGACGCCGCGCCCTACGCCTATGAAGAAGAGCACAAGCCGCGCCCACACGCGTACTACAAGCAGTTGAAAAAAGAAAAAGAGAAAGAGCGCAAATAGCGCCCATCCTCACCCACGCACCTGGGCCTCTTTCCCACCCGGACTGGGGCCTATTCGCATCGCCCTTGGCGCGCCATCCGGCACGCCATGCGCCCCAGAAAGGGGGCATCCTGTCATGACAACTCGACCGCAATGGTACCGCCCAGATCGCCAATTGGCGTTTCGCATGGGCCTGACCATGTTCACCCTGGTGCTGGTCTATCTCGCCTTCGTCTTCGTCTTGGGCAAGCTCGTACCCTGGCTAGGATTTGGCTTCTTCTTCGTCATCGCGCTGATCATCGCCGGAGCACAGTTTTACTTCGCCGACAAGATCGCGCTGTGGTCGATGAATGCCAAGATCGTCACGGCCCAGGAAGCGCCGGAACTCTACGATATGGTGGGGCGTCTGGCCCAGGCGGCGAACCTGCCGATGCCGCGCCTGGCCATCGTCGACACCACCGTCCCCAACGCCTTCGCCACCGGGCGCAACGAGCGCAATGCCGTCGTCTGCGTCACCACGGGCATCATGCGGCAACTGAATGGCCCGGAACTGGAAGCCGTGCTGGCCCATGAACTGACCCACATCGTCAACCGCGACGTGCTGGTGATGAGCATCGCCGCCTTCTTTTCGATGGTGGCCGGCCTACTGACGCGCTCGATGCTCTATGGCATGATGTGGGGCGGCATGGGCTACGGTGGTGGCTATGGCGGCGACCGCCGCAACCGCGACGACAACGGCGGCGGGCAGATCCTCATCTTCCTCGTTTCGGCGCTGGTGGCGGCCATCAGCTTCGTGCTGGTGCGGCTGCTGTCGCGCTACCGCGAGTTAGCGGCGGATCGCGGGTCAGCGCTCATCACGGGCGCGCCGCAAAACCTCGCCTCTGCCTTGATGAAGATCAGCGGCACCATGCAGTCAGGACGCATCCCTGACCGCGACCTGCGCCAGGCCGAGACGGTGAACGCGCTGGCCATCTTCCCCGCCGTCAAGGGCGACGAGGTGCAGGAGCTTTTTTCGACGCACCCCTCGCTGCAACATCGCCTAGATCAGCTTCAGCGCATCCAAGAGCAGATGGAAAGCGCGGGCCGGTTGCATTAAGCGGCATGAGGACGAGACACGAAGGCCGCGAAGCTCAAGAAGGGCACGAAGGAGTGAGGATTTCATCTTCGTGCCCTTCTTTTCCTTGTCCCTCTGCGTGTCTCGTCCCTTCTTGCTGACCATAGACAGATCTCGGAGAAAGAAGGATGCACATGGGCATCTTCGACACGCTCTTTGGGCGGCAAAAGCCGGTGCCCCCGGCGAAGAATGATCGCCTCTTCGCCATCTCGACGGCGGATGTCACCCTGCAAACTCAGGAAGATATGCGGCCCGCGCAGACGGCAGGGCTGTGCTTCCAGGGCGTCGCGTCCGCGCCCTTCAAGCAGATCAACCACGAACTCGAAGACCTGCTCAAGATCGCCAGCAACGAGGGCGAGGAACCCGTCACCGCGAAACCCTTTGAAGACAGCTTGGGCTACAAATGGGTCCTGATCGAGAGCACCGATTTCCAGCAGATCGTCACGACGGTCCACGTCGTCAGCCAAACACTGATCGATGAAGGCTATGGTGATGTGTTGCTGGCCGCCGTCTTTCGCTTCAACGACGAGAATGGTAAACCCATCTATTTCATCTACAATTATAAGCGGGGGAGCTTCTATCCCTTCGTGCCACGGCCCGACAGCCACAGCCACCAGCGCAACAACGCCGACGAGATGCGCCTGGGCACCGTCATGAAGCGCGATCTGCCGATGGAGACGGAACTGGAACGCTGGTTCGCGATGTGGGATCTGCCGTTTTGAGCGCGGCGAAGTAGTCGCAGTGGTCGCGCACCGCGCAGCGCCCGCACTGGGGCCGCGCGTAGACGCAGATCCGTTGCCCATGCCGCAGCAGAGCCTTGTGAAAGTCATAGATCGTGCGTGCATCATTGGGCAGCAATGCTTGCAGCAGCGGGTGGGCATCATCGGCATTCACTTTGGGCGTGATGAGGCCCAGGCGTCCGCTGACGCGATGCACGTGCGTATCGACTGGCAAGATGGGCAAGCGGCAGCTAAAGAGCAACACGCACGCCACCGTCTTAGGTCCCACCCCCGCTAGGCGACCCAGCCACGCCGCCGCCTCAGTCACAGGAAGATCGCACAGGAAGTCTAGGTTCAGCGCGCCGCGTTCCTCGGTGATTTGCCGCAAGATGGCTTGGATGCGTGGGGCCTTTAACTCTGGCCAATTCACCCCGGCGATAGCTGC
>JBBQSR010000148.1:0-8312 GCA_038234855.1 Ktedonobacterales bacterium
GGTTCGGGCAATTTGGGATGGTCATTGTGCAGCCCAAAGGTGATGGCCGGGGCGGCGTAGGTGGCGGCATTCACCAGACCCACGCCGGGGATGCGCTTGCGCCCCAACTGCGCGCCCGGCTCGGGGCCAGGGGGCACGACGCGCGCCCAGTCGCCCAAGCGCCCCGCCGCGACCAGCGCGGGGACGGCGTTGCCCTCGCGGTCGCCCAGCGCGGCGGGCAGCGCCAACCGCCCAGCCAGCACGTTGGCGGCGATGTCTTGTTCCAAGATGTACGCGATCTGCGAGATGGTGGTGCGCTCGTCGCGCGCTTCCAGCGCATCGAAAAGCGGCACGAGGTCCACGCGAACAGCAACCATTATGAAGAAACTCCTCGTGAGCGAGTATGCTACGTCGATCTTGCTCCTTTCACTGTACCACCGCTCATGTGGTTGCGGCAAAAGGGGACCGATGGTGCTGCTCGCACCAGTTGGCAGGGCAGGCGGCGTTGCGGCATAATAAGGGGAAGACCACACGAGGGGGAACGTGCACCGATGTTGCTGCGGGGGGACGAAACGAAGCTGTTGGTGCCGACCTCGCCCTGGCTCGTGCGGGGCAACGCGCTCATCATCATCGGCCATCTCAGCCGCCGGGGGGCGCGCACGCTGGCGGGCCAGCCGCGCGGGCTGCTGGCACCGCCGCTGCTGGGCACCGTCGCCGCGATGGGCATCATCGACTACACCGAGACGCCCGTGGGGCCGTACCATGAAGTAACCGTGTCGCCAGGCGTCCTGTGGCGCGACCTGCCCGGCGCGCTCGTCAGCCACATGCTGGTCGACAACCTGCGGTCACGACTGGCGGGCCGCGCCATCTGGGGACTGCCCAAGGAATTGGCCCGTTTCCAGTGGGGCGTGGGGCACGCGGCGGTGACGGATATGGACGATCAGCCGCTCATCGCGGCGACGTGGCGGGCGCGCGGCGGCTGGCCATCGCTGCCGCTGCCACCCTTGCCGGTGATGGCGCAACGGGGGCCGCGCTGCCAGGTCTTCACCGTCGGCGGCGCGCTGGGGCACGTCACGCGGGTGCGCGCGACCCTGGCCATCCCCAAGGTGAGCGGTTTCGCGCCGCTGGCACGGCTCGCACGGGGGCCACATCTGGCGCTCTATATCGAGGGCTTTCGGTTGCGCATCGGCAACGCCTACGATCTGCCGTGAAACGCTTGACGGATGGCTTGGCACGTGTTAGGCTTTCGGAAATTATGCGGTTGATCATATACTGAGGCTGATCAACTTTGCCGCGACTATGCCGCCGCGCGCGGCGTGGCGAAAGGGGAACCACCCATGCCAACCCGCATCATCCTCGCCGAAGACGAAACCATCATCCGTGTGGACCTGAAAGAAGAACTACTGCGCCAGGGCTACCTGGTCGTAGGCGATGTCGGTGATGGCCAGAGCGCCGTCAACCTCGCCCGCGAGGTGCGCCCTGACCTGGTCATCATGGATATCGATATGCCCGAGATGGATGGCATCACCGCCAGCGAGATCCTCACCCGCGAAAAGATCGCCCCCGTGCTGCTGCTGACGGCCTATAACAACCCCGAACTGATCGAGCGCGCCAAGAACGCGGGCGTGCTGCACTACCTGGTGAAGCCCTGGAACCAGAGCGCGCTGAAGCCCGCCATCGAGGTGTCGTTGGCCCGTTTCGCCGAATTCACCGCGCTAGAGGACCGCGTCAGCACCCTAGAAGAGCAACTCGCCACGCGCAAGGTCGTGGAGCGCGCCAAGGGCGTGCTGATGGAAAAGCAGGGCCTCAGCGAGCAAGAGGCCTTTCGCAAGATCCAGCGTGCCAGCATGAACGCGCGCAAATCGATGCGCGAGGTCTCGGAAGCGATCTTGCTGACGAATGAGATGTAACCGATGAGCAATCCACAAGGACCCGTGGGAGAGCGCGCATTGGTGGCGGGCGTGCGCTTCCGCCCGGCTGGCCGCATCTATTATTACGATGCGCGCCAGTACCCGAACCTCAAAACGGGGCAATACGTCATCGTCGAGACGCAGCGCGGCAAGGAAGCGGGCCGCATCGTCATCGCGCCCAAGCAGGTCGCCTTCTCAGAACTCGGCGACGCGCCTAAGGCCATCGAACGGCTGGCCGAGGAGGACGACCTCCGCTCCCTCCTCGACTTCAAGGCGAAGGAGCGCGATGCCCTGCGCACCTGCAACGACAAGGTGCAGCAACGCCAGCTTCCCATGAAGCTGGTCGAGGCGGAGTATGCCTATGACGGGTCGCGCGTGACCTTCTACTTCGTCGCGGAGGACCGTGTGGACTTCCGCGCCCTGGTGCGCGACCTCGCCGCCGCCTTCCGCACGCGCATCGAGCTACGCCAGATCGGCGCGCGCGACCACGCGAAGGCGCTGGGCGGCGTCGGCCCTTGTGGCAAGACGCTCTGTTGTTCGTCCTGGCTGACCGAGTTCGGTGCCGTCTCGATCAAGATGGCGAAAGAACAATCCCTGCCCCTCAACCCGACTAAGATCTCGGGCGTCTGCGGTCGCCTGATGTGCTGCCTAGCCTACGAGAACGACCAATACGTCGATGCCAAGCAGTCGATGCCCAAACCCGGCGACAACGTGCTGACCCCCAGCGGCCTGGGCCGCATCGTCGGCCAAAACGTGCCGCGCACCTCGGTGGATGTGCTGCTGGAAAGCGGCGCGACCATCACCGTGCCCGTGCGCGAGGTGTCGCGCCCCGACGGCTCGGCGCTGCCCACCTCGCACGGCGGCTGCTCGACCGACGGCGGCGGGTGCTGCTCGACCAAAGCACAATAACAGCTAGCGCTTGTAGATGTCGTGCGTACCAACAGAAATCCAAATAATATGCGTCTCCCCTGGATGGGGAGATGTCCCATATTGGAATAAGGCACGACCGTCGCCCGCCCATGCCATTTCATAAGTATCAGCTAGACGCTTATGTCGTTTGACACCCAAGCCATGACGAAACAGGCGTTTCGCGTTGAGATCCTCAACCATTTCCCGCACTGCTGCCTTGAACTGCAATCGCTGTTCAGGCGTCAGGCGCTCTAATTCCTTGAGAAACCGGGGCGATCGCTCATACGTCGGCATCGGCGTGTTCCGGCAAGGGGATACCTGTCAACTCAGCGAAGAACTCTTCTTCTGTAAAGATCTGCGGCGTGTGTGTTACTTTCCATACATCATATTCTTGTAGTGCTTTATCGGCATAGGTTTGCCACTCTTCTTCCTTAACCAAATCGGCAATAACCCCCTCAACTGTCTGGCCCTTCTCGGTGGCCAACGCTTCCAGGGAGGTATAGACATCTTCGGGGAGGGAGATTTGTTTCATGATGCGCCTCCTTTTGCGTTGAGTATAACATTTGGGGCGGTTGTGACGCTATTGTCGCCTTCGATACCGTGTGGACCCGCGCTACCCCTCGTTCGCGCGGCGCTGGCGCACGGCTTCGAAGAGGATGATGCTGGCGGCGATGCCCGCGTTGAGCGACTCTACGTGGTTGTACATGGGGATGCGCACCTGGCGGGTGGCGCGCGACCGAGCGGCGGCGGAGGGACCGCGTGTCTCGTTGCCGATGATGAGGCCGGTGCGCTGCGTCAGATCCAGCGCGCTATAGTCAGTGTCGCCCGCCGCGTCGGCCACCAGCACCTGCTGCATCTGCGGTGCGCCCGCCAGGTGCGCCTCGATCTGCGCCCAGCTTTGCTCGGCACGCAGGGGCAGATGGAAGTGCGCGCCGCTCGCCGCCCGCACCACCTTGGGCGCGAAGGCATCGACGCAGTTGGGCGTCAGCAGCACGGCGTCGACATCCGCCGCCAGGGCAGAGCGCAAGATGGTGCCGACGTTGCCGGGGTCCGCGATGTCGTCGAGGATCAGCAGCAGGGGCCGCATGCGCCCGCGTCGCCGCGCGGCCATGCGCTCCGCCGTGACGCGGTCAAGGCTGATGACGGCAGCGATGCCCTGTGGCGTCTGCGCGTCACAGACACGCTCCATGATGGCGGGCGTCGCCGCGATGACCTCGACGCCCTCCGCCGCCCAGGTGGCCAGGGCGTCGAGCAGCGGCGCGCCGTCCAGCGCGGCGGGGTCATAGATGACGAGGTCGGGTTGCACGCGCGCCGCATGTGCCTCGGCGACGAGGTGCAGACCCTCGATCAAGAAAGCACGCGCGGCCCTGCGCCCCTTGCTGGTGTGCAAGGCGCGCAGGGCACCGACCTTGGGATTATGGAGGCTGGTGATGGTCTGCCCAAAGGGTTCCACAACCAGCGGGCTACGCCTGGGGCTTGAGCGCGGCGGTCGCCTTGCCCACCAGGGCCGCGAAGACCGAGCTGTTATAGACGGCGAGGTCGGCCAATACCTTGCGGTTGACCTCGATGCCGGCTAGGCTCAGCCCGTGCATGAACTGGCTGTAGGTGACGCCATGCATGCGCGAGGCGGCGTTGATGCGCGTGATCCACAGGCGGCGGAAGTCGCGCTTGCGGTTGCGGCGGTCGCGATAGCTGTAGGCCAGCGCGTGCATCATGGATTCATGGGCGACCTTGTAATGCTTGTGGCGGTTGCCCTTGTGGCCCTCGGTGAGCCGAAAGACCTTCTTGTGACGTTTGCGGCTGGTGATGCCGCGTTTGACGCGAGGCATAGTGCGTGGTTTCCTCTTGCAAAGATTTTGAACGGGGGGAACGTGAACCCGTCGGGACGTCGAGACATCCCGTCACAGACACGACTGGGACGCGATGAGGCGCGTGCTCGTTAGCTGTAGGGCAACAGACGCGACATCTTCTTGGTATCGCCGGTGCTCAACGGACGCTTCTTATCCAGCGATTGCAGGATGCGGCCCGATTTGCGGCGGCGCAAGTGGTTGCGACCCATCTTGAAGTGGACGAATTTGCCGCTGCCCGTTTTTTGCACGCGCTTGGCCGTCCCCTTATGGGTCTTGAGCTTGTAGTTCTTCACAACAATCCTCGGTAGCGTGGTGCGCGCTCTGGCGCAAAATACCACGGTAGTGTACCACACCGCTTGGCGCGGACGCAAGCGGATGAGAGAGATGGCACACCATGTGATATGCTCTGGACACACCCGCGCGTGTTGGCGCGCCATTCCATCGCCCCCGAGGAGCCTGACCCCCCTATGGCCACATCACCCACCAATGGCGGACCCGACTTCGACTTTGAGCATGACCCCACATGGCGCATCTTTCGCATCATGAGCGAGTTCGTGGACGGCTTCAGCTTCTTGGCCAACATCCAAAAGAGCGTCACCTTCTTTGGCTCCGCACGACTGGCGGAGGACCACCCCTACTACATCCAAGCGCGGACGCTGGCGGGCAAACTGGCCGAGCGTGGCTACACCATCGTCACGGGCGGTGGGCCGGGCATCATGCAGGGCGCGAACCAGGGGGCCTATGAGGCGGGCGGTGAATCCGTGGGGCTAAACATCCAGTTGCCGATGGAGCAGCGCATCAACCCCTACGTGAAGCGCAGCATGAGCTTCAACTACTTCTTTAGTCGCAAGGTGATGCTCAACTTCTCCGCCGAGGCGTTCATCTTCTTCCCCGGTGGCTACGGCACCCTGGACGAATTGTTCGATCTGCTGACGGCGGTGCAGACCGGCAAGCACGAACGCAATGTACCCATCCTGATGATCGGCAAAGCCTATTGGGAGCCGCTGACCACCTGGATGCGTGATGTGATGCTGCAACAGCTCCAGACCGTGTCAGAAAGCGACCTGAAGATTTGGACGCTGCTCGACGACATCGATGAAGCCGTGCAGTTGGTCGAGACGGGCGTCGCCTCGCAAACCGCCGCCTGGGTGAAGCAGAAGGGCCACGCCCGCAAGACCCCCAATGACAAGCTCAAGCAAGCCACCCGCCCGATGGCGAAGGGCGAGCAATAGTTCGCGCTCACCCCACCTGCGTGATGTGCGCGAAGTCCAGCGCCAGGAAGCCCGACGCGGGTAGCCCCTGCGCGGGGTCGAACCGCACCGCATACGTGCCGGTGAATTGCTGGAGCGTGCCGGTGTCGCCCACCGCCGCGAAGCTGATGGGCACCACGACGGCGGTGCCGACGCCCGCGTACCCCGCCGTGGCCGAGGTGACGCGCAGTTCCGCGCCCGTATAGGTGACGAGCACGCAGGCAGTGTGGGTATAGCCCATCTGCCACTGCGACACGATCGGCACGGGCGTGGCGGTGGGGGCGGGTGGCACGGGCGTCGGCAATGGATTCAGCGGGAAGAGATAGCCATATGCCCGCAGTAAGTCCTGGCGACTGATGGCGTTGTAGTACGACAGCACGAAGGCGGTGGCGCTGGTGCGGTTATCCAACGCCGTCGGGGTGGCCGGACACGCCGTCGTGGTGGATTGCCGGGGCAGCGGTGTGGCCGTCGGGGTCGCCTGTGGCGGCGCGGCGAAGGGCACCTTGCCGCTGGCACAGCCACAAAGCGCCAGCAGACCCACCAGAGCCAACCATCCGCCGCGTCGCCACATCGTCCCAGCCCTCCCCGCGTCAACGTCCGAGCAGTCCCCAGGCCAGCAGCGCGGCCCAGGGCATCCACAAGCCCAGCAGCACACCCCGTGCCAGCAGGGGGGCGAGGGGGCGGCGTTCCAGCATCGTCAGCAGCCAGGGCAGCGCCGCCACCACCAATCCCTCGAAGAGCAACACGTAGGCAGGGGTATGGCCGAGGGGGTGGATGGGCGTATACCGCCACCACCCCGCATGATACGCCATTTCTTCATAAAAGGGAATGATCGCCGCGCCCGCCAGCCCAGCCACCACCGTCGCGCGCCACAAGCCGAACCGCGCGACCAGCCGCCACGCGCCATAGCCCAGCACCGTCAGCACGATCATCCACGAAAGCGGCATATACAGCGGCGATGCCCACAGCATCGGCTCACGCGCCGGATAGCTGAGCGACCCGATCCGCTCCCCCGCAAAGTCGGTGAAAAGCTCGACGATCCCCGCCGCCAGCCCAAAGGCCAGCAACCGCAGCACCAACGGGCGCGCCGTCGCCGCGCGCCACGCGATGCCGCCCAGCGCCACCACCAACAGGCCATCCATCGCCGCCGCCGTCCACGGCCCCGCCGCCAGCCGCGCCGCGACGAGATTCAGCCCGATCTCAGCTAGCAGCACCCCGCCGAATAGTCCGTCCAGCCACGTCAGCCGTGGTGCCGCCGCCAGCCGCACCAACCGCGCCTGCTGGGGAGAGAGAACATGTTGGGTTTGGGCGAACCACGCGCGCGTGATAGTGAGCATGAGGATGATGTCCTTCTTAGAGTTTGCAGTATGCGTGGCGACCGCTTGATAAGTGGTCAGCAAGAGTGGGTTTGGGCCCAGGCACGGGTTTACCCGTTGGCGCCCCTCTTGCCACGCGCTGTACTCCTCCACCCAGATGCTAGCATGCCCTCAGTTGCGGGTGCCAATGAGTTCCGAGAAGATGCCGCTGGTTTCGGCGGCGGTCTGTGCCCAATTGAACTGACGGACGCGGGCCAGGCTGCGCAGCCGCAGGTCGTCGCGTAGCTCGGGGGTGGTGACGACGCGCGTCAACTGGTTGGCGAGCGAGCGCGTGGCAGCGACAGCCCCTTGCTCTAGCGAAAACTCCAGCGCCGCGCCGCCCGCGACCTCTTGCAGCGCGGGGTGGTCTGAGATGACGACCGGCGCGCCGCACGCCATCGCTTCGAGTGGTGGCAGGCCAAAGCCCTCGTACTGCGAGGGAAAGACGAAAGCCAGCGCGCCGCTATAGAGCGCGGGCAGGTCCGCATCTGGCACGAAGGCACTGACGATGCGGTTTTCCAGCCCAAACTTCGCCGCCAGGGGTCGCCAGTCGGGGAAGAGCGGCGACGTGCCCAGCACCCGCGTGTCACCCGAGATCAGCAGCCGCAGCGTCGGATCGTTGACGCGGTGCACCAGCGCGGCAAAGGCGGCGACCAAGAGCGGCACATTCTTGCGGATGTCGAAGCCGCCCAGGTACACCAGATAGCGTTCCCCCAGGTGATAGCGTTCGCGCACGGTGCGCAACACCTGCGCCTCCGTCACCATGCGAAAGTTCGGTGCGGGCGCTTCGCTGATGACGATGATGCGCTCCTCTGGCACCTCTAGGTAGCGGATGATCTCGCTCTTGGCATGCTCGCTGACGGTGATGATCATCGTCGCCCGCTTCGTCGCCCGCTTCACCACCTCTTGATAGAGGCGCACGGCGGACAGGGGGCGATATTCGGGTAACGCCAGCGGGATGACATCGTGGATGGTGGCGATGACCGGGAGCGACGCCACCAGCGGCGGCGCGAAATGCGGCACGAACAGCAGCCGGGCATCACGTCGTCGCGCCGCCTC
>JBBQSR010000149.1:0-8260 GCA_038234855.1 Ktedonobacterales bacterium
ATGCACGCGGCTCATGCGACAGCCTGATGGAGCGGGCATGGACAGTCCGTCCCCATATGGGGTGTAACCAGACTGGATGGTCATGGAACGCATCACAACTCACATAGGCGAGTGCCTGAGATCATCCTATGCATAGGATGATCTCAGGCACGTGGCAATCAGCAAAACATCTGGGGCTACGCGCTCTTGCGCCGGAGCGCGACTACTTTGGATTTCACCTTGGTCACCTTGGGCTGGGCTTCGATGACGGGGTCGGTTTGGTGCAATCGCTCACGCTTGAGGGGCGCGTCGCCACCTAACTTGAAATCACTCACTAAGACGAGCAATTCCTGCGTCAGATCGCTCAAGGATGTGGTGGCAGCAACCGTCTCCTCGACCTGGGCCGACATTTCCTCCGTGGCGGCTGAAACCTCTTCGGCAGCGGCACCATTCTCTTCGCTGACCGCCGCGACATTTGAGATAGCTTGATTCGCCTTTTGCGTGCTGAAGGTCATCGCCTGGGCGGACTGCTGCGCATTCATCACGCGCTGAAGCCCCTCTTCGACCTGGACCACGCCTTGCTCCATCGTGAGCACCGCTTCTTCGGTTTCGGTCTGAGTCTCACGGATGATCACGCCAATCTCTTTGGTCGAGTTGGCGGACCGTTCGGCGAGCTTGCGCACCTCGTCGGCCACCACCGCGAAGCCACGTCCGTGCTCCCCCGCACGGGCCGCCTCTATCGCCGCATTGAGCGCGAGGAGATTGGTCTGATCGGCGATTTCATCGATGGCCTCGACGATCTGACCGATCTGGGCGGAACGGGTCCCCAGTTTGCGCACTTGCTCCGCCGTGAGACCGATGCTGTTTTTGACGGTTTCCATCGAGTGCAGCGTCTCGCTCGACTCGTGCTGCATGGCTTCGCTTTGTGCTAAGAGGTTGGTCAGTTCCTGAGCCGCCGAGATGAGTTGTGCTGATTGGTCTTGCGCCCCATGAGAAACTTGTTCGATGGCTTGCGAGACGTTGACGGTCGCTTGCCCCGTCTGTTCGGCAGCCTGAGCGATCTGGTAGGACGTACTCGACACACCCTGACTGGCATCCGTCACGGAGATGACCAGCGTGCGCAAATTGGTGATCATCGCATTCAGGGCCTTGACGAGCTTGCCGGCCTTGTCGTTACCCTGGTAGCGCGCGACGAGATCGTCGATGGGGGTCAGGTCGCCATCCGCCACGCGGTCGGCGATCATGATTTGCTCACGCAGATTATCGATCATCCGCTTCAACTGGGCGACGAGTTGCCCCGCTTCATCGTTGCCGCCATAGAGCATGACCAAATCGTCGATGGGGGTCACATCGCCATCAGCAAGCCGCTCGGTCACGCCGATCATGGCGTGCAAGGGGCGCGTGATCTGCCTGGACACCCACAAACTGAGCGCCATGATGATGGTAAAGGACAGGATCATCGCGCCAACGATGGCCCAGACCCCGACATTGGTGCTGGCATTGGTGCGCTGGAGCGTTCCCCAGATGCCGATGCTTCCGATGCCAAGCATGAGCACATTGGCGATCAGAAAACAGACGAGTAACTTCGTCGTGGTGGAGAGGTTGCGAAAGCCACCGCGACTCGGAACGAGGTTGACTGAAGGCGTCATGGAAGGACCCACTCCTCTACGTTGTACGTTGTTCTTTGCCGGCGGGGTGAGTTGTGATGCACCACGCTTTTCGCATTGATGCGTAATGCAGCAGAAATCAACCTACAGTCATATGCATCGGAAAGCACACAACAAAGCAATAGTTGGAGTGTTCACCTCTTTCCAACGCTAAAGGTCAGTTTCATGCGTTTTCGACGCATACCCCTGGCAGCGAGGAGCAAGGATGGGCCATCATCCCCCGCGCGCGGTCTACAAGAGAAGAAATAAGCATCCACCCACATGACTCGACGCAGCCATCGCTAAGAATCACCGTGAGATTCGCATCAAACATAGCTCATGCTGTTTGGAGAGAATGCTATCCCGAAAGTGGAATTGGGCAGAAGGCCCTCGCTGAGTTGGCGAACATCTCAACTAAGCTGTTGTGGCCCCAACGATATTCCTTTTTCTAGCCCCTAGTTCCTCGCCTGATTGCGCGCAAGCGGCGCATAGGACGATGCCCCTTCCCCCCTCTCACGAGGGGGGAAGGGGCAGGGGGCACGCGCACTAAAGGACGGAGTCGGTGCCAGCGACGGGCGGGGCTTGCGCCAGGATTTGCTCGCTGGTGCCCTGCATCGAGACGACGCGTCCGGCGTTGATGCGCTCTTGGCCCTTGACGAGGGCGTCGACGCGGTCCGAGAAGTGGCAGGCGGCGAAGTGACCCTGGCCGGTCTTGTCGACCAACGGCGGCTCTTGCTCAGAGCAGAGCTGTTGGGCGATGGGGCAGCGGGTGTGGAAGCGACAGCCGCTCGGCGGATTCAGCGGGCTGGGGACATCGCCCGAGAGCAGGATGCGCTGGCGGCGCACCGTGGGGTCGGGGATGGGGGCGGCTGAGAGCAGCGAGGCGGTGTAGGGGTGCAGCGGCTCGTGATAGAGCGTCTTGGCCTCCGCGACTTCGACCAGTTTGCCCAGGTACATGACGCCGACGCGGTCGCTGATATATTCGACCACCGGCAGGTTGTGGGCGATGAAGAGGTAGGTCAGACCGAACTCGCCCTGAAGGTCTTTCAGCAGGTTGAGGACCTGCGACTGGATGGAGACGTCGAGGGCCGAGACGGGTTCGTCGGCGACCACGAAGGCGGGCTTGAGGGCGAGCGCACGGGCGATGCCGATGCGCTGGCGCTGGCCGCCGCTGAACTCGTGGGGGAAGCGCCGCGCGTACTCGGGGCGCAGGCCGACCTTTTTCAGGTAAAACTTGATGATGTCTTCGCGCTCACGTCGGTTGGAAACGCCCTGGGCGATGAGGCCCTCACCGATGATGTCGCTGATGGGCATGCGGGGGTTGAGCGACGAATAGGGGTCCTGAAAGATGATCTGCATCTTGCTGCGCAGTTGCTTCATCTCGCTGGTCGAGAGCTTGGTGATGTCGCGACCTTCGAAGATGACCTCGCCAGAGGTCGGCTCGTGCAGCCGGATGATGGCGCGTCCAGCGGTGGATTTGCCACAGCCCGACTCGCCGACCAGCCCAAAGGTTTCTCCTTTTTTAATGTAGAAGGAGATATCATCGACCGCTTTGACATCGGCGACCTTCGTTTTGAAGATGCCACCGGTCACGGGATAATATTTCTTGAGATGCCGCACTTCCAAGAGCGCGTCACTGGGCGCGGGCACATCAGCAGCGGTCTGGATGTTGGTGTTCATGTCCGTGGTTGCCATCGGTTGTCACCCCCTTACGTTATTCGGCGTTGCCAGCGGTGGCCGCTGTGTCGCGTGCCGCCGCGACGCGTCGCTCGAAGTCGACGGATGCTTCATTCCAGTTTTTCGCTTGCATGGGGAGCTGGACCTGGCCGCTGGGGGTCTGATAGAGCCAGCAGTGCGCCAGATGGCCCTCACCGACGTCGAGCAGTTTGGGTTCCTGGCGGGTGCAAATATCCATCACAAAGGGGCAACGGGTCGAGAAGGTGCAGCCCTTGGGCAATTCGAGCGGGTTCGGCACCGAGCCACGGATGACGTTGAGCTTTTCGCCCTTGAGGGCCTCGCCAGGGATGGAATTGAGCAAGCCCATGGTGTAGGGATGCAGGGGCTGCTTGAGCACCTGATAGACACTGCCGCGCTCGACGATCTGGCCGGTGTACATGACGGCGACCTCTTGGGCCATCTCGGCGACGACGCCCAGGTCGTGTGTGATGAGCAGCACGGCGGTGTTGAACTCGCGGCTGAGGCCACGCATCAGATCCAAAATCTGGGCCTGGATGGTGACGTCGAGGGCGGTGGTGGGCTCATCGGCGATGAGCAGCTTGGGGTCGGTGGCGAGGGCCATGGCGATCATGACGCGCTGGCGCATGCCGCCGCTGAGGTTGTGGGGATAGTCGTTGACGCGACGCTCGGCGGCGGGGATGCCGACGCGCTTGAGCATGTCGACGGTGCGGTTGCGCTGGGCGGCCCCACGCAGCCCCTTGTGGACGCGCAGGACTTCGCCGACCTGGTCGCCGACGGTGTAGAGCGGGTTGAGCGAGGTCATGGGTTCTTGGAAGATCATCGAGATCTGGTTGCCGCGCACCTTGCGCATCTCGCCCTCGGAATAGTCGAGCAGGCTGTGCCCCTCGAAGGTGATTTCGCCGTTAGCGACGAAGCCATTCGAGGCGAGGAGGCGCATCGTCGCCAAGGAGGTGACGCTCTTGCCGCTGCCCGATTCGCCGACGATGCTGAGCGTCTTGCCAGCTTGCAGGGAAAAGGTGACGCCGTCGACGGCGCGCACGATGCCATCCATGGTGCGGAAATGGACCTTGAGGTCTTTGACATCCAGCAGGGGCTGCTGGCCTGAGGTTGATGGATTCACGGGACGTTGCTCCTTCTAGAATAGCTGGTAGGGATGACGAGGTGGTAGCGACTATTCGAGTCGTGAGCGAACGTCCAAGGCATCACGCAGGCCGTCGCCGATGAAGTTGATGGCCAGGACGGTGATGGCGATGAAGAGGCCGGGGAAGACCGGCCACCACCAGTTACCGGAAGCGATGCTGTTTTGTGACGACGCCAGGGCGTTGCCCCAGGTCGCGGTGGGGGGGAACTCGACGCCAAGCTGCAAGAAGCCCAAGGTCGCCTCGAAGACGATGTTGCCGCCGACGGCCAGGGTGGTGACGACGATCACGGGCGAGAGGGCATTGGGCAGCAGGTGGCGAAAGATGATGCGGAAGGGGTTGACGCCGACCGCGCGGGCCGCCTCGGTGAACTCTTGTTCGCGGAGCGAGAGGAAGGTGGCGCGCACGAGGCGCATGACCCCTGGCCAACCGACGAAGGAGAGGATGCCGATGATCAGCAGGGGGCTGCCGCGCCCCTGGGCGTAGATGGCTGAGATGGCGACGATGAGTGGCAGGGTGGGAATGGTGAGGAAAACATCGGTGATGCGCGACAGTACGTTGTCGACCCAGCCACCGAAGTAGCCAGCAATGGCCCCCACGACGACGCCGATGAAGGACGACACCAGGGCCGACAAGATGCCGATGAGCAGCGAGATGCGCGCCCCGTAGGTGATGATGGAAAGCACGCTGCGTTGCAGGTCATCTGGCGCGGTGCTGCCCAGGATCAGGGCGGGGAAATGGTCGAGCGAGGGACCGTGCTGGCCAAAGCCCAAGTCACCGACGCTATAGGTGAGGGGCGTGACGCCCGGCGTGATGAGTGGGGCGCAGATCGCCATCAAGACCAAGAGCACCAGCAGGATAGACCCGAGCAGCGCGAGACGATGGCTGCGAAAACGCCGCCAGTAGATCTGAAGCTGCGACAACTGCTGCAAACTGGATTCGCGTTCGCCGTCGAGCAGGGCAATGGGCTGATAGTCGTTTCCGTTCCCTTCGGAACCGGGATAGGTGAGGGCCATCGTGGTCACTCCTTTATGGACGTTGGGGGGTGTGTCGCTCGACTGTTAGCTGTAGCGGATGCGCGGATCGACCACCGCATAGGCGAGGTCAGTGATGATGTTGAAGACGAGCAGCAACACCGCCAAGAGCATGATGTACGCGACCATGACGGGGTAGTCATAGCCCTGCGCGGCTTGCACGTAGAGCTGGCCCATCCCCGGCCAGGAAAAGATCTGTTCGGTGACGATGGCCCCCGCGAGGAGGGTGGGGATGGCCAAGCCGATGTTGGTGATCTCGGGCAGCATGGCGTTGCGCAGGGCGTGCTTGAGCAGCACGGCGCGGTTCGACAGGCCCTTCGCACGGGCGGTGCGGACGTAGTCTTGGCTGAGGACTTCGAGCATCTGTGAGCGCATGAAGCGGCTGTCGCCCGCGATGCTGACCAGCGCGAGGATGGAGGCGGGCAAAGCGACGTGATGGGCAACGTCGAGAATGGCAGCGATGGTGTGCGCGTGGAAGTAGTCCCAATAGCCGGGGGTAGCGAACTGCGCACCGATGGTACGTTCATCGACGATCCCCAAGACGGGGAACCATCCTAGCTGAACGCTGAAGACGATCAGCGCGACCAAGCCGACCCAGAAGGTCGGTAGCGAGAAAGCGACATAAGTGACGACGGTGATGAGCGAGTCAGCCGCAGTGCCACGCCTGACCGCTGAGAAGATTCCCAGGGGTATGGCGATCAATAATTGCAGGGTATAGGAGGTGCCCACCAGCAAGAGGGTCGGGACGATGCGTTCCTGGATGGTCGCACCAACGGAGCGGTGGGTGAGCAGGGAATTACCGAGGTTGCCTTGTAACAGATTTTTAACCCAAATGATGTACTGTTCAGGGAGTGAGCGATCGAGCCCTAGGGCGTGCTTATAATTGTCGATTTGTTGCTGTGTCAAGATCTTGCCCTGGTTTTTGCCCAGGAATGAGGCCAATGGCCCGCCGTCAGGATTGGTGGTGACGATGCCCCAGACGAGCAGGGAAATGCCAAAAAAGATGGGGATCGCCAACAAAAGGCGACGGATGCTGTAGGCCAACATAGTATAGCCCCCTCTCAACAACGGTGTTGCACTGAGTGTGGTGATGGCTCGGATGAAAAGCCAACAAGGATGAAGGTCGCGAACGCAGGGCGGACAACAGGCAGGCGTGCCAAAACGGGTGATGCACGTGCCCGAATGTGTAGCACGAAGGTCCCGCTGGTTGTTCTTGATAATATCATCGGCTTAAGCAGGGCGTCAAGGGAGGATAGACGCATCTGAGTGTTGTGAAGCGGTAGGGGTGACGATACCACGCAGGGAGTGAGATGTTACCAGCTCACTCCCTGTGGTGTAGCTGGGGAACGAGTCACCTCGTTTCCCAGCCACCGGGTATTTGGGGGAAAGCCTACTGGGACTTGCTCGTCGTGCCCCAGTCAGCGATGTTCCACTGGTTGCCCGCCAGGGTCGGGTGCGGGAAGTAGTTTTGCAGGGACTGCTTGGCCAGAGTCACATTGGCGCGGATGTACAGCGGCTCAAAGTAGTTCTGGCTGGCGATCTCGTCGAAGATCCCCTTGCAAGTGGCGATGCGCGAAGTGAAGTTCGTGTCACCACGCTGTTTCAGCAGGGCAGCATCGAGGGTATCATCCTTGATGCCGGTGTAGTTCTGGCCCGTCTTGAGGGTGGCCGACGGAATCTGGTCGCCCTGGACGTTGGCGGTGACGGAGTCACAGTCGCCATTCGTGACGAAGGCGAAGAGCGCGACGTCATAGGTGCCGCGATACAGGGTGCCGTTGGCATCCCAGGGCTTGAAGATCAAGGGGTCATTCGCGAACGTGACCTTGATATTCAGGTTCTTCTGCCAGTCGGCCTGGATGAGCTGCAAGAAGGAGGTACGCACCGCGTTCGGGCCGCGAGTGATGACGTTGATCGTCACTTCTTTGGTCGTGCCGGGGTACGTGCGGTTGCCAGCGGCATCCTTCTTGAAGCCAGCGGTGTCGAGCAGCGTAGCGGCATCGGCAGCGTTGAAGGCCGGGAAGGCGACATTTGCGTCGTAGGCCGGGTCGAGCGGAACGGTGATCTCGTTGGTCTTGATGTTGGGATCGTTACAATCCTGCCCCAAGATCTTGGTGATAGCCGCGCAGCGATCAAAGCCTTCGACGAAAGCTTTGCGGACATTCGCATCGGCGAAGACCGACTTGCCACCACTGGTCTTGGCATTGGGGGCGGCGTCGCGCTGGTTGAACTCAAGGTGCTCGTAGCTGAACTGCGAGGTCACGAAGCGTTCCTTGGGGTTGACGCTCTGCAGCTTGGCGAGGTCGGGCACCGTGAGGTCTTCGACCTTGTCATAGGTCCCGGCGAGGTACGCCTGGATCATGGCGTCTTTGCTGCCAGCCACCTGGAAGATCAGCTTGGAAGCGGCGGGCGTGTGGAAGAAGCGCGAGTAGTAGTTGGGGTTCGGGACGAAGATGATCGAGTCGCCAGCCTTGAAGCTCTGGACGGTGTAGGGACCATCAACGATCGGGGTCTGGTTGAAGGCGTCGGTCGCGCTGAGCTTGGCGAAGGCGTCGGAACTATAGCACGACACCGTCTTGAGGGTATCGGCGCTGACGCTGTCGCAGCCCGACTTCGAGGAATCCCACGCGCCTTGCGACGAAGCGGCATTCAACGCGGGGGTGATGGCGAGGCGATACGCCGCGTAGGGCTGGCCCCAGTCATAGCGGAGGGTGAAGTTGTCGATCTTGGTGAGCTTCGCCTTGTCATAGGGCGAGAAAGCACCACC
>JBBQSR010000150.1:0-8255 GCA_038234855.1 Ktedonobacterales bacterium
CTCTGGAACAGTTAATCTAGGTTCGAATCCTGGTACCCCAGCCCTTGCCTCTCTTCTCAGCGATGGAATTCCGCTCTGCGCCTCGTCTCAGGACCAGCAAGCAGAGATGTTTACTCCACTCGCTGCTTCTCTGTGTCCCCCATTTACCCCCCTGGTAGAACGACTGTCTACGCAAAGCTCGTTTTTGCGCCGAGACGACTGTTTCAGAACAGTTGACCGAGCTTTCGCCCGTTTGTGCTAGGGGCAGAAGAGGACGCGATGAACCTCACCAAACACCCCCGCGCCAAAAAGTCCCCCCAGTGCCAGCACCACCGCGCAAGAGTGCCCCACCAGCTCAGACGATGGAAAGCGTGCTGCATCGCTATGTGAACTGGCACGAAGCCGAGGGACATTCCCGCAAGACCGAACTAGACTGCCAAACCAACCTGCGCCCCCTTTTCCGCTATTCGAACACCGGCTAGAGGATCTGCTCATGCGCTCAGTCGAGTACACCAACGCTATCATGGATGTGCAACGCATCACAACCGCCCGCCAGGTGGTGCAGGAGATCGATGCCACGTTTGGCAAATGGGCTAGCGGTGTTAGCCGCGAGATCGCCGGTTGAACGCAGGGTCAAGGAAACTCTTGAGGGCGCAATGCGACAGAGCCAAGATAGCATTGAGCCCCAACTTAGAACAGTGAGCAGCCGTCTCAAATACTATCGCACAAGGGCTAAACATCGATTTTATCTAGCCAACATGAACGGCGTACTTCTCCTCGATGAGCGCCATTCAGAGAAGGGTTGTAGACAGCGTGACCTTACCCCGTAAAGGGCGACGCACCCTCTTGCGCCATAATATCCTTTACCATTGGGTCGTAAAGGGTCATGATGAAGATGTCGTTGCTATCGTAGAGATAGCGGATCGTGGTTCATCGAAACTCTTTATCCACGGCGCATATGGCAATTATGCGGGTAACACATCAGCAGGAAAGGCCTATCAAGGCCAAATCACGCAGATAACGCCTGCCGTCATCGGTATGGCTATAGATATAGCTAAGGGGAGGGGAAAAACCTTTTGTCGCGGAGAGCCAGCAATGCACTTGCATTTCCCCTTTTCTGAAAATCCGCTTACTAGATAGACGAACATCGAAACACTCCTGGCTCACAATAACACAAGGCCGCGACAAGCCTTACAGAAAATGAAGGAAAGAATCGCATAACTCCACAAAAAAATGTGTCCCTGGGAATATGGTCAACGCGACACCTTTATGGTATACTCGTTCATAGTACATCGTTGGGATCACATCCCCCTCTGCTGATGAGGTGTGGTGCGGTCGCGTTGTTGTTGCGACAAAGGCGTCGCAATACCCCGGTTTCGGTCGCGGTTTTGACCGAAAGAACGAGGAGCCATCCCCATGCGTCCAGTGGTCAAAGGTGATCGCTCCATGGTGTTTGCAGCGCAAGACAATATGCAAACGAAAACGGCGGTCGCACGCCAGTCAAACGGTGCTCGCGACAACGCCTTCATGGAGCCGCGCGTCAACACGATGATTGACAGCAAGCCCCAGCGCCCCCCTGTCGGTCATCCGCGTTCGCCCGAACGCACCGATCTCCCCCGCAATACCCGGCACGCGCCGAAACTGCGGCAAGTCTGGGCCAGTGGTGCCCACTTCCCCAACGCGCATGCCTTCCCCGACAATCCCCTACGCACCGCGGCGGATTACCTCAGCCGCTAACTAGCCTACCACACAACTCCATCGCCTGACAGGCCAGCCCGTGTACGAGACGCCTCGTGCGGGCAACATGGCCAGGCAACCGCGCAACTCGCTCACTTGGGTTGCCATACGCACACGCGCCCGCGTGCCGTCGCGTTCCGGTTTTTGACCGCCGGGATGCCCAGGTCCCGTTGTGCATTTTTGAGCAAGGGACCACTATTGATCGTCGCCAAGACGAGGGAGATCGCACCGATGACTAAACAAGAACAGATCGCCACCCTAGATCGCGAATGGCGCGAAGATGCCCGCTGGCAGGGCATCACCCGACCCTATACCCCGATGGACGTGCTGCGGCTGCGCGGCTCCGTCGTGGTCGAGCACACGCTCGCTCGGCTGGGCGCGGAACGGCTTTGGCAACTCTTACACGATGAACCCTATGTGCATGCGCTCGGCGCGCTGACAGGCAACCAGGCCGTGCAGCAGGTAAAGGCGGGACTCAAGGCCATCTATCTGAGCGGCTGGCAGGTCGCGGCGGATGCCAACCTGGCGGGCCAAATGTACCCCGACCAGAGCCTGTACCCCGCCAACAGTGTCCCCGCCGTGGTGAAGCGCATCAACCAGGCGTTGCAGCGCGCCGACCAGATCCAGACATCCGAGGGCGAGGGCGACACGTACTGGTACGCGCCCATCATCGCGGATGCCGAGGCGGGCTTTGGTGGGCCGCTAAACGTCTTTGAGCTGATGAAGGCGATGATCGAGGCGGGTGCGGCGGGCGTGCATTTCGAGGATCAGTTGTCCTCGGAAAAGAAATGCGGTCACATGGGCGGCAAGGTACTGGTGCCGACACAACAGGCGGTGAAGCACCTGGTGGCGGCGCGGCTGGCCGCCGATGTGCTGGGCGTGCCGACGCTGCTGGTGGCGCGCACCGACGCGAATGGGGCCAAGCTGCTGACCAGCGACATCGACCCGACCGACGCGCCCTTCCTCACGGGTGAGCGCACAGTCGAGGGCTTCTATGGCATCCACGCAGGCATCCAGACGGCCATCGCGCGCGGGCTGGCCTATGCCCCCGTCGCCGACCTGATCTGGTGCGAAACCAGCGAGCCGAACTTAGATGAAGCGCGCCAGTTCGCCGAGGCCATCCATGCCAAGTATCCGGGGAAGCTGCTGGCGTACAACTGCTCGCCATCGTTCAACTGGAAGAAGAAGCTGGATGAGGCGACCATCGCCACCTTCCAGCAAGAGATCGGGCGAATGGGCTACAAGTTCCAGTTCGTCACCCTCGCGGGCTTCCACGCGCTGAACTACAGCATGTTCCAGTTGGCGCTAGGCTATCGGGATCGCGGCATGGCGGCGTATGCTGAATTGCAGACAGGTGAGTTCGCGGCAGAGGCGCAGGGCTACACGGCCACACGGCACCAGCGCGAGGTCGGCACCGGCTATTTTGACGAGGTCGCCCAGGTCATCGCGGGCGGCGAGTCCTCTACCACCGCGCTACACGGCTCGACCGAGCAGGAGCAATTCTGATGCAAGCGATTCCAGCGGGCGTGACGATCCACGCCCCCATTTCCCCCGAGTTCGCCGAGATCCTGACGCCCGAGGCACTGGCCTTCGTCGCGGGCTTGCAGCGCGAGTTCGGCGACGCGCGCGTGGCCCTGCTAGAGCGCCGCGCCGCCCGCCAACAGGAACTCGACGCGGGGGTCGGCTATGACTTCCTGGCTGATACGGCACACATCCGCGCGGATGAGTGGTCCGTCGCGCCCGTCCCGACCATCCTGGCGGATCGGCGCGTCGAGATCACCGGACCTACCGAGCGCAAGATGGTCATCAACGCGCTGAACTCCGGGGCGTGCGTCTTCATGGCCGATTTCGAGGATTCCAACTCGCCGACGTGGGCGAACATGATCGCGGGGCACAGCAACCTGCGCGATGCCATCCGCCGCACCATCACCTTCACCAGCCCCGAGGGCAAGGACTATCGCCTGAATGAGCAGACCGCGACGCTCTTCGTGCGCCCGCGCGGATGGCACCTGACCGAGAAGCACATCGAGGTCGATGGCAAGCCGATGTCGGGCGGCATCCTCGACTTTGGCCTCTACTTCTTTCACAACGCGCGGGAATTGCTGGATAGTGGGGCTGGCCCGTTCTTTTACCTACCGAAGATGGAAAGCCACGTCGAGGCACGGCTGTGGGATGCGATCTTTACCCGCGCCGAAGAGCAACTGGGCATCCCGCATGGCAGCACCAAGGCGACGGTGCTGATCGAGACGCTGCCCGCCGCCTTCGAGATGGATGAGATCCTCTACGAGTTGCGCGATCACTCGGCGGGGCTGAACTGCGGGCGGTGGGACTACATCTTCAGCAGCATCAAGAAGCGGCACAGCGATCCGGCGTTCATCTTGCCAGATCGGGCGCTGGTGACGATGACGACGCACTTCATGCACAGCTATTCGCTGCTGCTGATCCAGACGTGCCATCGGCGCGGGGCGCACGCGATGGGCGGCATGGCGGCGTACATCCCCATCAAGAGCGACGCCGCCGCCAACGAGCGTGCACTGGCGAACGTGCGCGCCGACAAAGAACGCGAGGCGCGCGACGGCCACGATGGCACCTGGGTGGCGCACCCCGGCCTCGTCCCCGTCGCGCTCGAGGTCTTTGACCGCGTGATGCCGCAGCCCAACCAGCTCGCCAAGTTGCGCGCGGATGTGCGGTTGGTGGCGGCGGACCTGCTGGCCGTGCCGGAGGGGCCGATCACCGAAGCCGGGCTGCGTGCCAACATCAGCATCGGCGTGCAATATCTGGAAGCATGGCTCGGCGGCAACGGCTGCGTCCCCATCAACAATCTGATGGAAGACGCCGCCACCGCCGAGATCTCGCGCGCCCAGGTCTGGCAATGGATTCGCCACCCCAGGGGCATCCTCGATGATGGCCGCAAGGTGACGGTCGATCTCTTCCGCGCCATCCTGGCCGAGGAACTGGGCAAGCTCAAAGCGCAGCTAGGGGCCGACGCCTATGATGCGCGCCACTTCGCAACCGCGCGTGACCTCTTCGACCGCATCACCACCAACGACACGTTCATGGACTTCCTAACGCTGGCGGGGTATGGGTATCTCGCGTAGCAGTGACGGTTGCTGGCCGGTTCGTCGCAGGGGTGACGAATCGGCTATTTGAATAGGATCGGCATCACAACGCAACATCATCTTTCGCATCTATTGGGTCCCCGATATCGCGGATTGCAGATGGATCGATCTCTTCAATGAGTGCCCAAGTGAGATTTTTTTCTTCGATCATGCCCAGATTTCGAAACAGCATATACGCTTCTTGGGCCTCTTTCCGCGCCAGTTGCACGTTGCCGGTCTTCCAGTTGTACCAGGCATAGAGGCGCTGATAGGTCGCGATGCGACGGAGTTCACCGTTCTCTTTGGCGGCTTCGTACCCTCGGTCGAGATAGTCACGTACCGCCTCGATCTGGCCCCGTTTCAGGGCGATCTCGGCTAACCAACAATAGCAGGCCAACTCAGTTCGCTGGCGATTTTTATACATCGTGAGGGCGTCATTGAATGCCATTTCCGCTTCGTCGTACTCACCATAGATAAAGTGAATGGTCCCCAAGCGATAAAAGTATTCGGCTTCACGGCGCTCGCGCGTGATGTCAGATAACCCCCACCACTCTTTTCTTGCTTCCTTTAGAATATCCACCACTTCTTTATGGGGGGCATCGTGCAGCCGACTGGCCAAGAAGGCACGCTCTTCCCAGAGACGACAGCGCAGATCAAAGTCGCGTGCCTCGTGCGGTTCGCCCACCAACTGAAATGCCTCATCGAGCCAGACACGCACGGAGGAGGCCTCGCGGCGGCGAAACCGCAACAACGCGGTCATCGCCAGCGAACTGAGCACCTTTGCGCGCTCAAAGTCGGTGAGCAGGGAGGGCGCTTGAGCGTTACGGCGATATTGATCCGTTCTGCGCAGCCAACTCAGGATTTTTTCGCGCTCTTGCCAATGCCCACAAATATCCGAATAGCGCAGCAGCCCATCATGGGCCTCCACCCAAAAATCGACAATGTACTGCTCACAGCCAGGCGAATCCATACACCAGCTAAAGACCTTGACTAAGTTGGCCCATTCTTTATCGATATTCACATAATGCGCGTGCCAGTTGCGGGGAATGTCGCCGTTAAACTTTTCCATATAAGAGAGATACCAATGGATCCAGCGCAGCCGTGCCTGGTATAACCACTGCCGTTCTCGCAGAATCCATTCAGGCACCGTGGTTTCTTCGACCTTGACCGCTGATGTCACGTCTTGCCCAGACAGGGGCGTGGAGGCATCTTCGAAGATTCGGACATATTTTTGGGCCATGCGGTGCAGACGCGGCTGTTCATGTTTCGCGATGCGATATTCCGCGAGATGCTGTGAGTCGAGCCATTCGAGCAAGGGCGGCAGATCCTCTTTCGCGAGGGAACAAATCGACGCGAGGGCACCCAAAGACGCACCAGATGAGTAATCAAAAAAGGATAACGCGAGCAAGACATGGAAGGCATCGCGCTGGCGCTCGTGCAAAATCTTGAAACGGTCTTCGAAGAGAAACCGCAGCAACTCATCGTGCCCATTTTCCAGTTCCTCTTCCACTGTGCGGAAACCGAACCCCATCGCCAGCTTGCCGATGGCTAGCCAGGCGACGAGGGGAATGCCCTCCGCGAGATCCGCGATGCGCTGTTGCTGTTCCGGGGTTAAGCTGACATGGCGTTCCGCGCTCTCGTCACGAATCAAATCCAGCATGTACCGGTTCGTGAGCGGCTGCAAGACAATGGGATTTTGCCACCCATGATTCCACTGCGAGGTCACAATGGCCTTGGTGGTGAGCGGGAGATTCTGCAAGAAGACGGTGATCTGACGGATCTCGGTTTCAGCCATCTTGTCGATGTCATCGAGGATGAGCAACACCCGTTGCTTTTGGCGCAAGAGGCGGAGCAGTTCGCGATTTTTTTCGGGGCTTGGCGGAGTGAAATTTAGGTCAAAGTTCCCTAGTGCACGGGCGATAGCGGTATAGATGTCGGCAGCGGAGGTCGCTCGGTCAAAGGTATCTTCGGTACCATCGGGGAGGAGGCGCGTCTTTTCAGCAGAGGTCCAGACGATGTGGTCAAAGCGATCTTCTGGCGAAATGGTCGGATTTTCGATGCACTCCCAAGCGATATCGAGGGCGAGGGCACTCTTACCCGCGCCCTCGAACCCCACCAGCGGAATGATGTCGCGTGCTGAGACGGCCCGCAATAAGCCCAAGATTTCCCGCTTGCGGTCGTCGCGCCCGACATAATTGATGTACAGTTTGCGCGGCAATTCATGCACCGTCTGTGTAGGAAGGCGATAGCGTTCTAATAATGCAGGTGCCTGAGGGTGGTTACTCTCGCGTAAGAACGCTTCGGCCCATTGCTGATCCATATTCGCTTCGGTGAGGCCGATACGAAGCAAGGTTTCGATGGCAGTGAAGTTTGGTTTGAGCGAACCTTCACGCCATTTGTTGATGGCGCTCGTAGATGCCTTTACCTGGCTACTGACATAGGACACCGCATCTTGCATGCGCTCGTCACGTCGCTCACGCAAAAATTGGAGCATCTGCGACAAAAGCATTCCAAAGTTATCCATTCATCCCTCCGATTGTACATACTGATATGATATAATATACCCGTTGTTAGCCCATTCGTGTTAGGGCAAAGCGCACAACGGTTGTGCTTAACCTCAGTATAGCCGATATATCTTCAATTGACAATGACAGAGGTATCCAAAATCCTGTTAATTCGTGTCGAAAATTATTGACAAAGCACCATTCACTCCCTATACTGTAAAGTACAGACGAATGGAACCGTCGGTAGCCTTCGGAGCGTTCATGAAAAGCGCGTTTTAGGAGGACATCGTGGCAGCATTGCAAGCACTGATTATTCGCTTAAGCGGTATGTGTGGTATGTCACTCGACTGGGAGGGGCAGACGACCATCGACGACATCGAAGAGGTGTGCAGCCAAAGTGTGACGAATGCATTGGACGCATGTGTCTGCCAATTCAGGGGGGATTTCGTTGATGACCCCTTTGTCCTCCAACTCACCATCCTCGGTGAGGCTTCCCTCTTGCTGAATGACGCTGACACCATTGACCGCCTTCAGGCAGACCTAGAGCAGGCATTGCGTTCGCAAGACCTCGACATCACCCTTGAGGTAAAGGGAATCGCGCTCTGCACGCCCGCCGACCGCTCACCCCACCCATTCCCCACGTCCATAACAGTTGCGTTAGAAGTGCTGGTCACATTCTATGCCTCCTTCTCGTCGCAGCTGGCCTACGAGATGGCGGAGCGCGCCATCAGCCAGACCCTGGCGACACAGTGCGGCTTCGCGATGGATCGCTGCACCGTGACCTGCATGGATGACGATGATGGCCTGGTGGTAGCGTACTGGGCCGACGTCGATAGTCAATGCGATGCCCTCCGCAACATCAGCGAAGCGGTGATAGACGGCGTCACGCTGCTGCTGCGGCCAAACGACCCCTTTGTGAGCGTGCAGATCGGGCTAC
>JBBQSR010000151.1:0-8198 GCA_038234855.1 Ktedonobacterales bacterium
ACGCGAGCGATCCGCGTTGGGGTGACGCGCCAGGGGACGCCGCGCCGTCCGCCCCAGCCAGCTTGGCGAGCGAGGGGGAAGTGACACTGCGGCTGTCGCCACGCTCGTTCGTCTTGTTTGCGCGCGAAAGGAACCAATGAACCTATGGAGCGATATATCTGCATACACGGCCACTTCTATCAGCCGCCCCGCGAGAACCCGTGGCTCGAAGCGGTGGAAACGCAAGGCTCGGCCTATCCCTTTCACGACTGGAACGCACGCATCTCGTCCGAATGTTACGCCGCCAACGCCGCCTCGCGCATCTTGGGGGGCGACGGCAAGATCGACGCCATCGTCAACAACTATCGCAACATCAGCTTCAACTTTGGCCCCACGCTGCTGATGTGGCTGCAAACGCAAGACCCCGAGACCTACGCGAATATCCTCGCCGCCGACCGAGCCAGCCAGGCGCGCTTCAACGGCCATGGTTCGGCGATGGCACAAGTCTATAACCACATCATCATGCCGCTGGCCGACACGCGCGACAAATATACGCAGATCCGCTGGGGCATCCGCGACTTTCAGATGCGTTTTGGCCGCAAGCCCGAGGGCATGTGGCTGGCCGAGACGGCGGTCGATCTGCCGACGCTGGAAGCGTTGGTGGACTGTGGCATCACCTACACCGTCTTGTCGCCCTTCCAGGCGGGCAGCGTGCGCGCGACGGGCACGGAAGACTGGCACGATGTCGCGGGCGGGCGCATCGACCCGACGCGCGCCTATCGCCAAACGCTGCCATCAGGCCGCACCATCAACCTCTTCTTCTATGACGGGCCGATCTCCAAGGCCATCGCCTTCGAGGATCTGCTGGACTCGGGCGAGCGGTTCGCGGAGCGGCTGGCGAGCGCCTTTAGCGATGACCGCGACTGGCCGCAGATCGTCCACATCGCCACGGATGGGGAAACCTATGGCCACCACCACAAGCAGGGCGAGATGGCGCTGGCCTACGCGCTGAAATATATCGAAGACCAGGGCATCGCCAAGGTGACAAACTATGGCGAATATCTGGCGAACTGCCCCCCGACCCATGAGGTGCAGATCATCGAGCGCACCGCGTGGAGCTGTGAGCATGGCGTGGAACGCTGGAACAGCGATTGCGGCTGCAACGGCGGCGGCTATCCGCAGTGGAACCAAGAATGGCGCTTCCCCCTGCGCGTGGCGCTCGACTGGCTGCGCGACACGCTAGACCCGCTCTATGAAACGGAGGCGGGCAAGCTCTTCGCCGACCCGTGGGCGGTGCGCGACCACTACATCGAGGTCATCCTCGATCGCACGCCCGAATGGGTGAGCGCGTGCCTGGGCGAGTGGGCCGGACGCGATCTGACGCCGGATGAGGAAGTGACCGCGCTGGAACTGCTCGAGATGCAGCGCCACGCGTTGCTGATGTACACCAGTTGCGGCTGGTTCTTTGACGAGCTTTCCGGCCTGGAAACGGTGCAGGTGATCATGTACGCCGGGCGCGCGGTGCAGTTGGCGCGGCGCTGGCTCGGTAACGCGGTCGAGACGCAGTTCATCGAGAAGCTCGCCGCCGCCAAGAGCAACCTGCCCCAGTACCGCGACGGCGGATGGATCTATCAGCATTGGGTGCAGCCGATGGCCATCAGCCTGCAAAAGGTGACGGCGCACTACGCGATGAGCGACCTCTTCGAGAATTACGCCGACACGACAGAGATCTATTGCTATAGGCTGGATCGCAAGGATCACCAGACGCTGACCGCTGGCAAGGCGCGGCTCGTGATGGGCCACGCCCACACGTCGTCGCACATCACCCACGACGCGGGCGATTTCACCTTCACCGCGCTGCACTTCGAGAACCACAACCTGACGGGGTGCGTCCGCCCCGCGCTGAACGGTGCCGAGTTCGCCGCCCTGGCCGAGGAACTGACCGACGCCTTTGACCGCGCCGACTTCGCCGAGACGGTGCGCATCTTAGACGCCCGTTTCGCGGGGGGGCTGTATACCCTGAACCAACTCTTTCGCGACGAGCAACTGAAGATCCTCGACATCGTCATGGCCGAGGAGCGCGAGAACGCGGAGGGGCTGAACGGCGGCATCTATGACCGCAACGTGTCGCTGCTGCGCGTGCTGACGAGCCAGGGTCTGGGGCTGCCCGACGTGCTGCGCTTCGCCGCCGAAACGGCGCTGGGCGCGCGACTGCGCCGTGCCATCGAGGCCGAGCCGCCCAACGCCGACGAGGTCCGCCAACTGCTGCACGAGGGCGAGTTGGTCGGGGCGCAGCTCAACACCGCTGGCCTGGCGTACCGCATGACGCAGCGGCTGGGGGCCATCGCCGACGCCTTCCACGACACGCCGCTCAGCGACGAACGGCTGGCGACCTTCATCACCGCGACAGAGGTTGCCGAGGCGCTGCCTGGTGACGTGGAACTGTGGCACGCGCAAAACGTCTACTACGACATGCTGCAAAATGGCGCGCAGACCATCATGGCCCGCGCCGAGACGGGCGACGAGGCCGCGCTGGCCTGGTGGGAAGACTTCGCCCACCTCGGCGATTTGCTGAGGGTGGCGGTCGCGGCGCGGCCCGCCGTGCTGGCTGAGGCATAAGGGGAAAGGGGGGGAAGGAGCCATCCCGTTGACCAAGGGGAACGACACACCATGGCGACACCATCATTCACCGACGACCTCATCCCGACGCCGCGCATCCCACGGGCGACGTATCGGCTGCAATTCAACCCGCAGTTCACGTTTCGCGACGCGCTGGCGATCGTGCCGTACCTGGACGCGCTGGGGATCAGCGAATGCTATACCTCGCCTATCTTGCAGGCGCGGCCCGGCAGCATGCATGGCTACGACGTGTGCGACCCGGCCCACCTGAACCCCGAACTGGGCAGCGAGGCCGATTTCGACGCGCTGACGGCGGAGTTGCGGCGACACGGGATGGGGCTGTTGCTCGACACGGTGCCGAACCATATGGGCATCCACTGCGAATGCAATGCCTGGTGGATGGACGTGCTGGAAAACGGGCCAAGCTCGCAATACGCGACCTTTTTCGACATCGACTGGCACCCCATCAAGACCGAGATCGAGAATAAGGTGCTGCTGCCGATCCTGGGGGAGCAGTATGGCCAGGCGCTGGAAAACGGGTCGCTGCAACTGAGCTTCGACAACGGGGCGTTTTACCTGACGGTCTATGGCACCCAACGGCTGCCCATCGCGCCGCACACCTATCGCGAGTTGCTGGCCTTTGGGCTGACCGCGCTGCGCGAGCAACCGGACGCGAACCAAGACGATGTGCAGGAACTGGAAAGCATCGGCACCTCGCTCGCGCATCTGCCGCCCCCAGAGGAGACGGACCCCGCGCGCATCACCGAACGCTATCGCGAAAAAGAGGTCGTCAAGCGCCGCATCGCCACCCTCTACGCCAACAGCGATGCGGTGCGCGCGATGCTCGATGACACCGTGCGCGCCTACAACGGCACGCCCGACGACCCCACCAGCTATGATCGACTCGACGCGCTCATCCGCCAGCAGTCCTATCGCACGGCCTATTGGCGGGTCGCGGCGGAAGAGATCAATTACCGCCGCTTCTTCGACATCAACGAACTGGGGGCGATCCGCGTGGAGATCCCCGAGGTCTTCGAGGCGACGCACGCGCTGATCTTGCGGTTGCTGGCCGAGGGCAGGGTGACGGGGCTGCGCATCGACCACCCCGATGGCTTGTGGAATCCGGCGCAGTACTTTCGCCAGTTGCAGGAACGCTACGTCAGCGACGCGTCGGCGGCCTGGCTGCGCGACCACACGCCCGAGGACGGCGACGGCGAGGCCCTGCGCGCCCAGGTGACAGAGGCCGTCGCCGCGTGGCGCGCGACGCTGACGACGCCCCGCGACGGCCCGACCGACTGGCCGCTGTACGTCGTGGTGGAAAAGATCCTCTCGGAGCGCGAGCCGCTGCCGCGCGACTGGCCCGTCTATGGCACCACCGGCTACGACTTCATGAATGGCGTCAACGACATCTTCGTGGCGCGCGAGAACGAGCGCGACTTCACCGACCTCTACCACCGCTTCACCGAGCAAGATGAAGAGTACAGCGCGCTCATCAGTCGCTCGAAGCGGCGCATCATGACCAGCGCGCTCATCAGCGAGATCAACGCGCTGGGCCACCAGCTCGAACGCATCACCGAGCGCAACCGCCGCTACCGCGATTACACGCTGAATAACCTCGTCGACGCGCTGTATGAGGTCATCACCTATTTGCAGGTCTACCGCACCTACATCACCGAGGAGCGCATCATCAGCGAACGCGACCGCCACTATGTGCAGACGGCCATCGCGGCGGCCAAGCGGCAAAACACGACGCTGGCTGAGGGCATCTTCGACTTCATCCAAGATACCCTGTTGCTCGACAACATCGACCGCTTCCACGCGGATGATCGCGCGGCGGTGGTGGCCTTCGTGATGAAGTTTCAGCAGGTGACGGGGCCGATCATGGCGAAGAGCCTGGAAGACACCGCCTTCTACCTCTACAATCGGCTGGTGTCGCTGAACGAGGTCGGCGGCAACCCCGAGCAGTTCGGCGCGTCGGTGTCGGTCTTTCACGAGCAAAATCTGGCGCGACGGCGCAACTGGCCGCACGCGCTGCTGGGCACCTCGACCCACGACACCAAGCGCAGCGAAGATGTGCGCGCCCGCATCAATGTCCTTTCCGAGCTGCCCGCCGAATGGGCCGCCGCCGTGGACCGCTGGCGCGCCCTCAATGACGCCATCCGCCAGGACAACGACGGCGAGGCGATGCCCGCGCGCAACGACGAGTATCTGCTGTATCAGACGCTCATCGGCATTTGGCCCTTCGGCGACCCCACACCGGAGGAATTGCAGCAGGTGCGCGACCGCATGGCGCAGTATATGGAAAAAGCCGTGCAAGAGGGCAAGGAGCATTCGAGTTGGGTCACGCCCAACGCGGCCTACACCGCCGCCCTGCAAGCCTTCACCACGGCTCTGCTCGATCCGCACCCCGACAATGCTTTCCTGGCGGATTTCGCGCCCTTCGCGCGGCGCATCGGGTACTTCGGGCAGTTCAACGCGCTCTCGCAAACGCTGCTGAAGCTGACCGCGCCCGGCGTGCCCGACCTCTATCAGGGCTGCGAACTGTGGGATTTCGCCCTGGTCGACCCCGACAACCGCCGCCCCGTCGACTACGCCGCCCGCCAGCACGCGCTAAATGCCCTGGCCGGACGACGACGCGCGGCGGGCGACGACCGTGCCGCGCTATGCCGCGACCTGCTGGCGAATAGCGCCGACGGATACATCAAGCTTTACGTCACCCAAACCGCGCTGGATCTGCGTCGCGCCGACCCGAACCTTTTCGCGGCGGGCAGCTATCGCGCCATCGAGGCGCGCGGCGACGGCTGGCAGCATGTCTGCGCCTTCGCCCGCGAGATGGGGTCAACGAGCCTCATCACCGTCGCCCCGCGCCTGACCGCGAAGCTGACCAATGGCGCGCAGACCGTGCCGCTGGGCCGCGACATCTGGCGCAATACCTGGCTGACGCTGCCCGACGACTACGCGGGCCGCAGCTATCGCGACGCCTTCACGGGCGCGACGCTGCCGGTGGGCGAGCGCGACGGCGTGCCGGGGCTGGACCTAGCCGATGTGCTGAGCGCCTTCCCCGTCGCGCTGCTGCATCAGATATAAGGAGCATTTGCCCCCAAAGATCCCCAGATTTCCTGACACGTCCCCCCTCGACGGATGCGGCTGGCGGTGGTATAGTTTCTCTAGATAGGTGTAGATTTCCTATGATTCCAGGCGGGGCACCAAGGGGAACGCGGCATGAATGACGCTGGTGATCGGACCCGATTGTTGACGCTGAGCGAGGCGGCGGATTTCGTGGGGGTGCACCCCAGCACGCTGCGCGAGTGGGCCGAGCGCGGCCTGGTGACGCATCTGCGGACGCCCGGCGGCCATCGCCGCTTTTTCGCGCAAGACCTGCAAGCCTTCCTCGCGGCCAGCCGCCAGGGCGGCGCGCTCGTTCCCGCCACCCGCGAGATCGAGGAGCGCACGCTGCAACAGATCCACTCTGGCGTCCCGATGGATGCCTCGTGGCGCGGCGCGCACGACTCCGTGGGCATCGAGCAGAAGCGCGAACAGGGGCGGCGCTTGCTGGGGCTGGCGTTGCAATATGTGTCGCGCCAGTCGGGCCGCGACGCCGTCATCGCTGAGGCCGAGGAGATCGGGCGCGAATATGGCCGCGACGGCGTCGCCCGCCACATCCCCTTGCCCGAGACGGTGCACGCCTTCTACTTCTTCCGCGATTCGCTGATTCGCGCGGCACGCCCGACCGCCCCGGATGAGGAAGCCGACGACGAAGATATGCGCATCCACCGTGATCTACGCGTCTTCCTCGATGCGGTTTTCTTCGCCATGCTTGCAGCATTCGAGGCCAGCATGCGGGCTACTATGCCGGTCATTGAAGAATGAAGTTTTTTTCGGACACGAAATTCCACGAAAGACGCGAAAATAGGGAAGACATGGCGCATATCCCATCGTCATTCCCTCCTTTCGTGGATTTTCTGATTTTCGTGTTCGGAAAAAATGGAGCAAGTGAGCAAGACAACCAACCAACGCAAAGGTGAACGATAGATGAGCGCGACAAGTGGGCTGCCAGTGTTGCTGGCGAATCTGGGCGATGTGCGGACGGTCGTCGTCGGCGGCGGCACGGTCGCAGAGGGCAAGGTGGTGCAGATGCTGGAAAGCAACGCGCGCATCACGCTCATCAGCCCCGAACTGACGCCGAAGCTGGCGGAATTGGTGGAGCTAGGCGAGGTCGAGTATCTCGCGCGACCCTATGAGACGGGCGACCTCGCCAACGCCTTCATGGTGATCTGCTCGACGGATGACCGCGCGGTGAACGCGGCGGTGTGGGACGAAGCAAAGGGCCGCAACATCCTCTGCAACGTGGTGGATGACCCGCCGCACTGCAATTTCTACGCGGTGTCGGTGGTGCGCCAGGGCGACCTGACCATCGGCATCTCGACCAACGGCGTCGCGCCCGCGCTGGCGAACCGCATCCGCAAACGTTTCGAGCGCGAGTTCGGGCCGGAATACGCCGAGTTCCTGACGATCATGCGCGAGCGGCGACCCGTCATCGCGGGGCATCTGCCGTGCTTTGGCTGTCGGCGCGACCGCTGGTATGGCATCGTCGATACCGAGGTGCTGGCGCTCATCCGCGCGGGCCAGCGCGACGACGCGATCGCGCTGATCGACAGCATGATCGCGGTCCCCTGCCAGGTGGCTGAGGTGTCAGGATGTCCATCGCGCTCGTCGGTCTGAGCTTTCGCACCGCCTCGGTGGCGCTGCGCGAACGGCTGACCCTGAGGCATGCCGCGCTGGGTCAGGCACTTGCCGACCGTGGCGGGGCGGCGGGCGAGATCGCCGTGCTCAGCACCTGCAACCGGTTCGAGGTCTACACCGCCGATGCCGCCAGCGAACCAGCGGCGGCGCTCGCCCGCGCCCAAGCATTCATCGAAGCCGAGGGCAAGGCCGACCTGGCGGAACTGACGCCGCACCTCTACGCGCTGACCGACGCGGATGCCACTCGTCACCTCTTCACCGTCGCGGCGGGGCTAGACTCGATGGTGATGGGTGAGGCGCAGATCTTGGGGCAGGTGGGCGACGCGCTGCAACTGGCACTGACGCATGGCACGGCGGGGCGGCAATTGGCCGCGCTGGTTCGCCACGCCATCACCACGGGGCGGCGGGTGCGCAGCGAGACGGCCATCGGTCACGGCTCAGGCTCGGTCAGCCACGCGGCGGTGGCGCTGGCCCGCCGCGTCTGTGGCGACCTGCACGAGCGCCGAGTGTTGCTGATCGGCGCGGGCAAGATGGCCGAGATCGCCGCGCAGGTGCTGGCCGAGGGCACGGTGGGTGAGGTGCGCGTGCTGAACCGCGACGCCGAGCGCGCCGCCGCCGTGGCGGGGGCCATCGGCGGCACCGCGTGCGATTGGGCGATGCTCCCCGACGCGCTGGCCTGGGCGGATGTCGTCATCTCATCGACGGGCGCGCCGCACACGCTCATCCACGCGCAGTCGGTCGCGGCGATCTGGCCACAACGCGATGGGAGATCGCTGCTGATCATCGATCTGGCCGTGCCACGCGACGTGGACCGCGCGGTGGGGGATCTCGCGGGCGTGACTTTGGCCGACATCGAC
>JBBQSR010000152.1:0-8194 GCA_038234855.1 Ktedonobacterales bacterium
AAGCTGTGGCAGGAAGGCCAGCAGCGAATCCGCGTAGGTTTCCGCCGCCTCGCTCTCGATGGCGGTCACGATCTTGGCGGCCACCTGTTCGGCGGATTCCGCTGGCATGCCGCTGTTGCGTGGGAAGTCGTCGCTCGCGGCCACCGTCACTTGATTGCGCGCGAAATTGGTAGCCGTGACGCCTGGGTACATGAGGCCGACGCGGATATTATCGCGGGCGAGTTCCTGGCGCGCGGTCAGCGTGACCGCATTCAGCGCGTACTTCGTCGAGGCATAGGGCGCGACGGCGGGCAGCATCATCTTGGTCGTCCCCGACGTGATGTTGATGATGACGCCGCCCCCTTGCGCACGCATCAGGGGAATGACCGCTTGCATCGCGGCGACCACGCCCACCACATTCAGGTCGAACAACGCGCGATACTGCGCCAGGTCCGCCTTTTCGATGGTGGTGTGCATGCCGCGCCCCGCGTTGTTGATGAGGGCGTCGATGCGGCCATAGTGCGCGTGCGCCGCCGCGACCATCCGTTGGATCGACGCGACATCACTCATGTCGGTGGGGATGGCCAGCGCGTCGGGCAGTTCGCTGGCCAACGCCGTCAGCGCGTCGGCGGAGCGCGCCGCCAGCACGACCCGCGCCCCCTGTTGCGCCAGCAGCCGCGCTGTCGCCAGGCCGATGCCCGACGACGCCCCCGTGACGATCACCACCGAATTGTTGACATCCATTTCCGGTCTACTCCCACGCCTGTGATTGTGGGGATGCGTTGCCCACCCATTGACCATATCACATGCTGTGGATCGGGGGCGTTCGGGTCAGGGGCATGCGTTGGGTGGTGTTTCCCACGTCGCAGGCGCGGGCGTCATTTTGCGCGGAGTTCCGTCAGTTGGTCATCGATGGTGTCCCAGGAGCGTTGCACCGCGTTGGCCAGAGCGCGGCCCTTGGGTGAGGCGAGGTCTTGCACATCGCGCTGGCGCTGGGCGATCCAGTGTTGCGCGGCCTCGGCCCAGGCATCGGTGGCGCTGATGCCGCGTGCCTCGGCGAAACGGCCCATCAACTCTACCACCGCGTTCGCCACCTGCACCTGACGCGGCGCTTTGGGCTGAGGCGGGGTCGGCGTGCCCCGCCCCGCCGCGCGCGGCCCCACCCAAAACGCGACATGCTGCTGGTTGAGCAGCACCGGCGGGGGCTGCGTGGCGGCGACGGGAACGATCTTTTCGTCCGAGTCGATATGCAAAAGCAACGAATACAGCTCACTCAGGGTCATCAGGCGACTCATGGCGGACCAGCCTTTCGGGGTGTGCGCGCCTCAGCTACGCACAGATATCGAACACTTGTTCAATACTATACGACATATGCAGCCATTTGTCGAGTGGCACGAATGGGGGTACAGTGCATCCAAGGGGAAAATGCGCCCCATCGCCCACCTTGTGGGCAACGATTTCATGCGACGAGAAAAACGAGATGTATGCAGCACCGGGCGATCCGCGCCCCATCGGCGTCTTTGACTCAGGCATCGGTGGCCTGACGATCCTGCGTGAATTGCTGAGCGCGCTGCCCGACGAACGCTTCATTTACTTCGGCGACGACGCGCATTGCCCCTATGGTCCGCGCCCCGAGGGCGAGGTGATCGACCTCAGTCTGGCCGCCGCGCGCTGGCTGGTGGGCCGCGACGTGAAGGCGATCGTGGTCGCGTGCAACACCGCCTCGGTTTCGGCGCGGGCGGCGTTGCGTGCCGCCTATCCGGCGCTCCCCTTCGTGGTGGTCGTGCCCGCCGTGAAGCCCGCCGCCGCCCTGACGCGCACGGGTACGGTCATCCTGGCGGCGACGGCCCGCGCCATCAACGACCGCTACACCCTTGAATTAATCGAATCCTTCACGGCGGGGGTGCGCGTCATCCCCGTCGCGTGCCCCTTGCTGGTCGAATTGGTGGAGGATGGTCGCCTGACTGGCCCTGAACCCGAGACCGCGCTGGCGGGCTATCTGCGCCCCGCGCTGGCGGAGGGCGCGGATGTAGTGGTGCTTGGCTGCACGCATTTCCCCGCGCTGCGCGCCTCGGTCGAGGCGGTCGTTGGTCCCGCCGTGCGCGTCATCGACTCTGGCGCGGCGGTCGCCCACCAGACCCTGCATGTGCTGGACGCCGGGGGGCTGCGCGCCGCCCCCGCCCTCACGCCAGATGTCACGGTCGGCGCGCGCGTGCAATTTTGGACGAGTGGCGATCCGGTGCGTTTCGCGCGCGTGGCGACCCTGGTGCTGGGTCAGCCGGTCAGCGCGCAGCACGCCTGGTGAGCAGCGCCAGCCGCTGAGCCGCGCGGAGGGCACACAGTCCTCTGGCGTGGGCTGGGTCTGGTCGAGGGCGACCGCACGTGGTTGGGGACGGCGGCGCTGCCACGCGCGCTATCGCTCTCGCACCGGCGTCTTTCAGACTTCACCCGCAGTCATGCAGCCGACCTGCCATGCTATTTCGCCACGGGGGTGCGCTCGCGGCGTGGGGGGCGGGCACGAGCGGTGGTCATGGGCGGCACCGTCGCGCTCGGTTCGGCGGCGGTGGCACGTCGGCGGAGGATGGCCGCGCGTGCGGTGCGCAACACCGCCACGATGGATTGGACGACGATCTCGATCTTTTGGCTGGCGACGTACCAGACGCGCCCGCCCTCTAGGCGCCACGCTGGCGGAATCCCCTGCTCGCTGGGGTGGATGTGCAGGGCGATGTACGTGGGCGCGCCAGGCAGCAGCCGCGCGAGCGCTTGGGGCCGCACCGCGATATTCGGATCGACCGCGATGGGGATGGTGGTCGCGGGGAGCGCGTCGTACCAGTCCTTCGGCGCGTTCAGTTGCGCGGTGTCGACCATCCCCGGCAGACCGTAGGTGCGCAGCACATCATAGACGCAGTCGGCGCAGTTGTGGCGCACGACCGAGTAGGGCGTGCGGCTCACCCACACCACCGCACCCCAGGCGTCGCGCGGGTTGGGCGCGGTGACGGTGAAGATCTTGTATTCATCATAGGGTTCGAGTTGGCGCTGCATGGCCGAAACGGGGTCCAACGTGTGCAGCGTCCAAAAGTCCATCACGTCTGGGCGGGCGAAGGCGCGACCACTGACGTTCTCGACCGAGCCAGCATTGAACCAGCCGGTGCGCCATTCGAAGGCCCAGCCGACGTGCCCCAGCCCCATCGCCCCATTGCGTCGCAAAAAGACCACCGCGCGCAGCCCATCACTGGGGATGATGTCCGAGTCGTTTTCCAGTTGCGTCAGCATCTCGCTGGAAGCGGAGTGCACGGGGCCGGGCGCGAAGATCCGCCACAGCCGCGACCCGCCGTCGAAAAGCAAATAGATGCCCAGCGCCACATACGCCAGGATCACCAGGAACTTTGCCAGCAGCAGCAGCGCGACGGCGAAAAAGACGCTGCCCACCGCGCGCACCCAGGTCGCCGCGCCGCGCTGGCTGGTGTCGGGCTGGCGCAACGATCGCCACAGCCCGCCCACGCCTTGCAGCAGCTCGAAGCCCGCCGCTGCCAGCACCAACAGCCCCACCGTCAGCCGACTATTCAAGAAGGTGATGATGCCCAGTGCCATGTCGCCCAGGCCGATCCAGATGTGGCTGCGGTCCAGCCGCAGCCGTAGTTCCAGCAACAGGTCTAGCGCGCCATCGATGAAAAGTAGCGCCGCCAGCCCCCACGAGATGATAAGGATCGAGGTGAGGTGAAAGATGAGCATGAACGCGCCGAAGCCAAAGGACAACAGCGCGCGGGCGAGATCGATGGTCGAGATCGCCCTGCCGCGAATGATGAGGGTCGTTTTCATCGCACGGATTCCTCGCTGAGCAGGTGGCCATTGGCCGATGGCGCGTCCACGGGGAGCGCGAACATCATTTGGCCGGGGACGGCGACGCGGAAGCCCCGGGCACCGAGTTGGCCCAAAATCGCCAGGGCGATACGCTCGTGCTCCATCATGAAGACGCGCACATCGGGGTCGAGGATGTTGCAGGTGATGGCGACATCCAGCGCGTCGGCGTCCAGCCGGGCCAGGCGCACAGACACCGACTCGGCCTCCACCAGGGGGCGCGCGGCCAGCAGGGCGCGCAGGGCGTCGAGCAGCCGCTCGATGTCGGTGGGCGTCGTGCCATAGGCCAGCCGCAGATGCGTTTCCAGCAGTTGCTTCGTCAGCCGTTTGCTGTTGGCGATGTTGGCTGAGGTCAGGTTCTTGTTGGGTACCGTCACCAAGACCTGGTCGGCCTGGCGAATGCGCGTGGAGCGCCAGCCGATGTGCTCGACCGTGCCCGACACGTTGCTGGCACTGATGGCGTCGCCGATGAGGAAGGGCCGCTCCATGACGATGACGAAATAGCCCAGCAGATTGTCGGCGGTGTCTTTCGCCGCCAGCGAGATCGCCAGCCCCGCCAGCCCCGTCCCCGCGATGAGCGCCGTCGGGTCGAAGCCCCACTCGTGCAGATTGTTGACCAGCGCCACGAAGATGATGAAGGCCCACACGAAGGTATGCACGAAGGGCAGCAGTTGCGGCTCGACCGTGATGCCCAGCAGATTCAGCCGCCGATTCGAGCTGAGCAGCAATTGGTTGATGAACTTGCCCAGCGCCATGGCGACCGTGACGGTGATGAGGGTAAGGTTGATCTTGATGAGCAGATCCGACCAGGGATGCGTCGCAATGAGATTTTGCGCAACCTCTAGACCAATGAAGACGGCCAGATAGTTGACTGGGACCGCGACGATCTGGGCGACACGGGCACGCACATCCGCTGGCACGAGTTCGTGCCCCCGATAAAAGCGACGCGCCAGCCAACTGATGCCCCGCACCAGCAGCCAGCGCACCGGGGCACGCGCCACCCAGCACAACAGCAGCACCCCCAGCGCGATGCCGATGCGCAGATTGGTCGCGTGGTTGCCCGTCAAGAAATGCTGCATGCTCGCGCCTCGTGGGAATGATGGGGTTGTCTCTCGGTCTATTTTACCATCACCGGACGAGGCGCTCCGTTCCCATGGGACTATGCGTCATGCACAAAAGCCGTTTTCGCGCCATCGCTCATGCATGCAGCATGCTCGCACCCAAGCCCTCGCCGCAGCGTTCAGGCGCGGTACAGGGGGCTGACGCGTCAGCGTAGCCCGCGACTGAGCGGGCGTTGCCCCCGTGGAACCGACCTCACGGGAGGTTTCACGGGGGCAACGCCCGCTCAGTGTTATGCTCACAGTAGTTGGTGGCTTTCGGGTTGCAGCACCAGTTCGTTCAGCACGATGGCGTCGGGCTGGGTGGCGGCGTAGACTACGGCGTTGGCGGCATCGGTGACGCTCAGCATCTTGTCGCGCTGCACGCGCATGTCGATGGCGTCCCAGAACGGCGAATCGACGCCGCCCAGATAGAGCGCCGTGGTGCGGATGCCCATCCGCCGCAGATCCTGCGCCAGCACCTTGCTGAGGCCATTCACCGCGTATTTGCTGGCGGCATAGCCCGCGCTATTGGCCATGGGGGCGCGGCCCAGCACGCCGACCACGTTGATGATGGTGCCGCGCTTTTGCGTCGCCATCACGCGTGCCGCCGCCTGGCTCATCAGGAACGTCCCTTTGCAGTTGACGGCCCACATCTGGTCCAGGTCGCCTTCCGTCAGGTCCAGGAAAGGCTTGAGGATTCCGATGCCCGCCGCGTTCACCAGCAGGTCGATGCGGCCAAAGGCTTCCTGGGTCTGGCGCACCACCTCCGCCACCTGTGCTGCGTCGGTGACATCAGCCACGACGGCCAGCGCCTCGTGGCCCTCCGCCAGCAGTGCCTCGGTCAGGTCGTGCAGCACCTCGCCGCGCCGCGCCGTCAGCACCAGGCTCGCGCCCTCCGCTGCCAGTGCCCGTGCCGTCGCCTGGCCGATGCCCCCGCTCGCCCCGGTGATGATCGCCACCTGTTGTGCTAATCGCATCAGTCTTTCCTCTTTCTGGCCCATTGTCCATGGTTTGTCTAGGGATATCGTAGTGGATCGCGCGTCGCCCGCGCCATGCGAGGTGATATCATACGGGGGTAGAGCGTCAAAAATTCAAGAGGAGCATGCCTTCACCATGGCCGATGTGCGCCCCTTTCGTGGCTTGCGCTACCCCCACGACGGACTCGATCTGGCGGCGGTGCTGACCCCGCCCTATGATGTCATCTCGCCCGACCAGCAGAGCGAATATTACGCGCGCAACCCCCATAACATCATTCGGCTGGAACTGGGGCGCGACGAGCCGGGCGACGACACGCTGACGAACCGCTACACCCGCGCCGCCGCTACATTCGCGGACTGGCGGCTGAGCGGCGATCTGGTGCAAGATGTCGCGCCGTCGTTCTACGTCTACCAGCAGCAGTTTCGCGTCGAGGATCATGATTACACGCGCACCAGCCTCGTCGCCCGCGTGCGCCTGGAGCCGTGGGAGGCGGGCGTCATCTTGCCGCACGAGCGCACCCTCGCCAAGCCCAAGGACGACCGATTAAAGCTGCTGCGCGCCTGTGCCGCGAACCTCAGCCCCATCATGGCGCTCTTCGATGACCCGACGGGGGCCATCGGCAAGGTCATGGGCCGTGCATCGAAGGGCAGCCCGCTCGTCTCATGCATCGACGACGCGGGCGAGCACCACCTGTTGTGGACCATCACCGACCCTGGCATCGCCGCGCAGTTGACCGCCGCCTTCGCTGACCAGCAGCTTTTCATCGCGGATGGCCACCATCGTTACGAGACGGCGCTGGCCTTTCGGGACGAGGTGCGCGACCTGCAACGCGGCCTGTTGCCCGATGAGGCGGCGAATTTCGTGATGATGGCGCTCGTGGCGACGACCGATCCGGGGCTATTGGTGCTGCCGACGCATCGCCTCATCCGGGGCATCAGCGACGCCGATCTGGCGCGGCTGCCCGAGGCGCTCGGCCAGTTTTGGTCGGTCGACGCCATCACCGAAAGCGACGCGGAGGCGCTGACGAAGCGGCTGGCGGGCGCGGGCACCCCCGGCACGGTCGCCGCCATCGTCGCCACGCGCGACCAGCGCTGGCTGGTGCGCGTCACCGACGCGGGCCGGGCACACCTAGCCGCGACGGGCGAGCCAGACCCCTGGCAAGCCTTAGATGTCGCCGCCGCGCAGGAACTGATCCTCGGCGGCGCGCTGGGCATCGACCGTGAGGCCATCACCTCGGGTGATCGCGTCAGCTATGTGCGCGACGCCGCTCAGGCGCTCGACGCCCTCACCGCTGGCACGGCCCAGGTCGCCATCTTGCTGAACCCCACGCAGCCCGCCCAGGTGCGCGATGTCGCCAGCGCGGGCGGACGCATGCCCCAGAAATCGACCTATTTCTATCCCAAGCTGATCACAGGTTTGGTGATCAATCCGGTGTGGTAGCGCCACGCTCACTCTTGATTCAGATTGGCTGCCCCGTTTGCGCACTTCATCGCATTCGGGGCAGCCAATCGCCCGTTAGCGATGGTGTCGTGTGTGGTGCCGCCGCGTCACCACCTGCCACTCATCGTCGCTTTGGCGGGATGCCATGCCCAAATTTCCTGAATGCATCCGTTCTGTGATGTATACCTGAGCACGGTTCAGCGGGCCGCGCTGATATTTGAGGAGGCATCCTTATGGCATGGTTTGGTTCATCCGCATCCGCGAGGCCCCCCAAGGGGCTACAATTCGGGCGTGAATTGCAGCATGAAGATCATCGGGGGCATCGCAAGCTGCTATTAGTGCGCCACGGGCAGACGGACTATAACGTCAAACATCTGCTGCCTGGTCAATTGCCCGGCATTCCCCTCAATGAAGAAGGGCTGCGCGAGGCGCAGGCGACCGCCCTTGCCATCCGCGATCTGCCGCTGACCGCCATCATCGCCTCACCACTGGAGCGCACATTGCAGACCGCTGGCGCGATCAATGTGGGGCGCGGCTTGCCGGTGCGTGAGGAGCGCGATCTGCTGGATACGGACTACGGCGCGTTCAGTGGCCAAAACTTCGATGCGCTCGATGCGCAAAACCCGCAATGGAAGCGATTCATCACCAACGCCAACTTCGCCCCTAAGGGCGTCGAATCCTTCGCCACCGTGCAAAAGCGCGCGGTGCGTGCCACCGAGCGGTGGCGCAGCGCCCCAGATGTGGGGGAGTGGGTCGCGGTGGTGACGCATGCCGACTTGGTCAAGTTGATCATCGGGCACTACCTGGGCATCCCCATTGGCAACATCCCCCTCATTAAC
>JBBQSR010000153.1:0-8180 GCA_038234855.1 Ktedonobacterales bacterium
CGTCGACACGCAGCCCGTCGCAGACCTGCGCGCGGCGATGACCGGCGGCAACCCCGACTCGCAGTTCCTCTTCAAGATTGGCCGCTTTGACCCCGACAAGCGGTGGGTCATGGCGATGGAGGCGGCGGCACGGCTGAAATACACCGGCCACCCGATGAAGATGATCATCCGTGGCGGCATGGAACCCCACGGCGGCGAGGTGCTGTCGCGGGCACGCCACCTGGGTCTGACCGTGCGCGACGTCGAGGCGAAGCGCCCCACCCCGACCGAGTGCATCCAACTGCTGCGCGACGCGGGCGAGGCGGATGTGTATAATCTGCGCTTCTTCGTCCCCGAAGAGTTCGTGCGCTATTGCTACGCGGGCGCGGACGCGACGCTGGCGAACTCGGGCCACGAGCCATTTGGTCTGGTGGGGCTAGAGGTCATGGCGGCGGGCGGCATCGCCTTCACCGGCTCGACCGGCGAAGATTATGTCATCAGCTTCGAGAATGCCGTGGCGCTCGAAACCGACGACCCCGACGAGATCGTGGGCTATCTGACGCACCTGGGCCGCCACCCCGAGGACCGCGACAAGATCCGCCGTTCGGGTCAGCGCACCGCCTGCGAGTTCCGCTGGGAAGCCGTCATCGAAAACCTGATCGGCAAGCTGGAGTATCTGGGCCGCAAGCAGAGCTTGATCAACTGAGACGAAGGCTGGACGCGAAGGCGCGAAAATCCACGAAGGATACGAAAAAAAGTAAAGGGCACGGATGCCCGTACTGGTCAATTTAAGGATGTGAGTGATGACAACACAAGCTGTGGTTTATACGGTGGTGCACCAGCCCCGACGGCTGAAGCTGCCCGCGCAGCCCATCCCTGTGGGCGCGTCGGTCGAAGATATGGCGCGTTGCATCTTTGATGAGCGCATGAACGAGGCGTACTTTCGCCAGGTGGCGACGAAGTGCTACTATCCCGCCACCGAACGCTTCCTGCGGATGGTGCGCACGACCGATTTCAAGCTGGCCATTGGCTTCTCGATCTCGTTCTTGCGCCAGGCCGCCGAGTGGGACCCCACCCTGCTCGCGCTCTTCAAGGAGCTGGTCGCCGAGCCGAACGTGGAACTGATCGGCGTGGAGCCGTACCACAACTTCCTTTTCCAGCTCGACATGCCGACCTTTGTGCTGCGCATGCGCTGGATGCGCGAGGAACTGGCGCGCATCTTTGGCAAGGAGCCGACCATCACCGACACCACCGAGATGTGCATGTCGGCCTCGGTCTATGACGCGCTCGACAAAGCGGGCTTCCAGGGCGCGGTGATGGACGGGCGCGAGTGGGTGATGGGCTGGCGCGAGCCGACGCACCTATACCACTATGACGGCAACCTGCGCCTCTTTACCCGCCACCTGAAGCTGAGCGATGATGTCGGCTACCGCTTCTCGAATCGCTCGTGGCCCAGCTATCCGCTCTATGCCGACACCTATGCGAACTGGGTGCGCGACACCGGGGGCGACTTCACCTTCCTGGCGTGGGACTACGAAACGTTCGGCGAACACCACTGGGCCGACACGGGCATCTTCGACTTTTTAGAGTCGCTGCCGCACGAGTTCGAGCGGCGTGGGGTGCGCTTCTCTTTGCCGCACGAGGCGCTGGCCGAGCATCGCGAGGATGCCGCGCACCTGCCGCTACCCATCTTCCCGACGACCTGGGCTGGCTCGGGGGGGATGGAGTTCTTTATGGGCAACAAGGCGCAGCAAGCGATCTTTCAGTTGATGACGCACTGCTACTCGGTGGCCCAGCTCACGGGCAAGGCCGATCTGGTCGATCTGGCGCTGTGGCTGTTGCAATCCGACAATCTGCATCTGATCCAGTGGTTCGGCACGGCGGGCGACAGCGAAGCGGAGGTGTCGGCGTACTTCACCCCGCGCGAATGGTGGAGCCTGGGACCCGACAACATCATCGTCGAGCAGCAGCGTGTGTACCAAAACGCCCTGCGCGCGATGGAAAACTTCTTGCCCACCCGCCGCCCCAAGACGGAGCGCAAGCGCGCCCCCAAACGCGACGCCCGCGAGCTGGCCCCCATCGGTGTCGAGCAACGCTACTAAGGCGAGCAGCACGCGAGGGGGAGCGGTGGATTGTTGCCACCGCTCCCCCTCGCGTCTTGTAATTGCCAATCTCACCGATGGCGTAGCTTACTCATTGGTTATCTTCTGCTTGCTCTCCTTGATAGGTCGCGATATACCATGAGTTTCCTGTGGGGTCGACCACCCCGGCAGTCCGCTCACCATACGCGGCGTCGTGCGGAGAAAAAAGCGAGGTGGCACCCCCTTGCAAGGCGCGGGCATACGCGGCATTTGTATCGACAACATAGAGATGGATCGCGCTGATGTTAGCACCATAGGTTGCGCTTGCTTCCGAGATTTCGAGCATGGAATCGCCGATACGCATCGCAATGTTTGCGATAGTGCCATCGTCACGCAATGCGCGTTGGCGCTCTTCGGCCTCAAAGGCTACGACGAGAAACGTCACCAGTTGTTCCGCACCTTTTACCGTCAGATACGGTATAATGGACTGAAACCCAGATGGCTGGTATGCAGTTGACATGGTGTCTGATCCTTTCGCGCTCCATAGTGAATGAAGTGCGCGCTGGTTTCTAGAACATAGTGTATGCTACGTGCCACCGTGGAGTCTTGTAAAAAATTGACGATCATTCCTGCACTGCGACATGGTTTATGTGAGACGAGGGTTGCGCCATATACACCGTCGGAGACATACTGGTAAATTCCCGAAAATCATGGATAAAGTGTGCTTGGTCATAGTAGCCACAGTCAAGGGCGATTGCGCTCCAATCAAGTGCTGATGCTTGGTGGATACGGTGTAGGCTCTGCTGCAAGCGGACGATTCGAGCGTATCGTTTGGGGGGCATCCCAACGCTTTCCTCAAAGAGATGGATGAAATGGCGGTGACTTACCCCCATCTGTTCAGCGAGATTGGCGATGGATAGGGGCTTGGGAGCCGTATGGATACGTTGTAAAGCAAAAGGAACACTGGGATGAAGGATGCGGCCTCGCGTCAATTGTTGACGAAGCGCGTCTTCCAACCGAGCGAACACGCCAGCGGGCGTCATCGCAGAAAGGACCTGTTCACGTAATGCCGTTGCTGCGTTGCCCCACAGGGCATCCAGCGCCACATGCATGTTATGCAATCGCTGCATGGGAATTTTGAAAAAAGGGAAAGCTCCGCCAGCCTTGAAATGCACCCCTATGATGGACGATTGGTCCGCAGCATCAATGCAATAATTGCGCGAGTACGGCCCCTGAATGAGGGAATGCGAAGTCTCTTCACAAGACTCGGTGTCATCACCCGCATAAATCCGCATGTGGTCATCGCGCAGATGCATCACCAGTTCAACTGCTCCCGTTGGCAGAATGCGTTCTTTCGTATGGGATGGCACGTACTGGTCATACCACCAAAATTGATCGATGTACTGTGCCAGGGATCCGGTTGGTTGATGCCAATGGTACATCACTGATCATCGTTTCTGATGAGGCTGTGGTGGCGTCATCGGTGGGGGGCATCTCATCGACCGTTTTGTTGCTTATTCCTGAGCGACCTTCAGCAAGGCGCGATAGGCCGCGTGCAGTTGCTTAAAGGCTTCGGGGTCGCCGCCCGCGTCGGGGTGCAGTTTGCGCGCCTTGCGCCGATAGGCAATGCGGATGTCGCGCTTCGTGGCCCCAGGCGCGATGCCGAGCAGGGACAGTTCGCCGGAGAAATTCTTTTGTCGCACAGCGTTATAGAGGTTCGTTAGCTCGTCATACATGGCTAACGTTGCCGGGTCATCAAGTGTTGCCGCAAATGCCAAATGATATGCCTCAACCTGCTTGGTTTCGCGTGCATGTTTCGCATACAGCTTGGGGTCGGTATCTTTTAGCCCTTCCCAAAAAGCGAGCCGACGCGACTCAAGTGCGAGGTCACGCGGTTTGCGGTTGGCGTAGCTTGCCTTCCGGGGGTTATATCTTCCGAGAGATGTCTCTTTCTGTGTCGTGTGCTTATCCCTTAACCTGGCTCGAATAACTTTGGTTGATGCTCACTCGGTTTAAGCTTCTTCCATTCCTGCTCTGTTCCCTCTATTTTAACACGCGGAATGGGTGACTGCTCGGGCGAATAGCCATATTGTTGCTCGAACTGCTCACGCGCGACCTGCCCCAAAACTGATAGACACTCAATGCGTGGGCAAAAGTGCTTGGCTCGTGATTTTGGAAATAGGCCAGCATCGCCTTGATCCGCTCCAGCACAGATTGCAATTCCTCGAACGTCATCCATGAAGCGGGTCCTTCATTATGCTTCATGGCTTCTTGAAACTCAGCTTCAGTGAAGCCATTCGCCACCATGCGCTCAAGCAGATCATCTCTGGGGATAAGTGTGAAATGTGTCTCATGCCCGCCCGCCACGAACGCCTCGATGTCGGGGCTGTCAAGGACCCATTGTAACATCGCGCCCACGACCTCAGGATACGCCATGCGTAGTGCATTGCGCAGTCGCCAGCGTTGGATCAACTCGTCCTCCTCAGCGATGCTCAGATCTTTCATGCGCGGGATTTTGCCGCGCATGTCGTGCTTCTTCGCCATGCAACCCTGCGTGGTGTGGCAGCGGGTAGGCTTCTATGGGGTCACTTTGACTGCGTCGACATCGATGTAGTCGCCGATCGAGTTGCTCGATTGTCTGCCGGTCACGAAGACTTTCAGGGTATGGCTACCTTTGGCGAGTTTGCCGCTGTCATAGATGGCAACCTGCGAGACGAGCGCGGCACTGTAGCCATCTTTGTCGATCTCTGCTCCGCCATCCAAGCTGATGCCGATGATCCCCAGGTTGTTGTTCGTGTCGACGATCAACTGGATGCGCGTGCCCGTGAAGGCGAATGTGACATAGCTATTGGGGTCACTGCTATATTCATCTGAGCCACCATAGTATGCCGCATTGCTTGACTGCGTCCATGCTCCCTGGAAGTTGAACTGGTTCGTGCCTGACCCCGTAACCGTCTCATCATAGGTCACCGGAGGTACCGGGGTGGGGGTCACGGTCGCGGTCGCGGTCGCCGTTTTGGTTGGCGTCACCGACACCGCTGGGGTGGGGGTCGTCGCGGCCAGCGTCGGCGACGTGGCAGGGGTGCCCGCCGAGGGGGTGATGACCGTCGTGCCGCCGCCGCCGATAGCGGTGGGGCTGCCGACCGCCGCCAGCACCGAGGAGGCCGATGAGTGGTCCTTGGTGATGAGCAATGTCGCCGCGCCAAAGCCGATGAGCACCACCGCAGCGATGGCGGCCATCAGCGAGGTGCGGCGTTGGCGCGGCGCGGGGCCGCTGTTGCGGCTGCCATCGGGCGGCGGCGGGGCATAGAAGGACTCGCTTCCCGCTTCGCGGCGCGGTGGGGGATAGGGCGACGAGGGGGTGCGCACCGTCGGCACATCCAGCGCCTCAAGCCAGGGGGTCGAGCGGGGGCCGGGCATCGGCATCTGCGAGGGGTTCGCATCGTGCCAGGGATGGCCGGGGGGATATTGGCGCGACATGTCGATGGGGGGCGGCACCGGGGTCGAGGGGTTGTCGGGCCAGGGGCGCGACGGCGGATATCCCCCCCAGGGCTGAGATGGCGGCCCATTCCCGTTCGGGGTGCGCGGGGGCCAGGGCTGCGATGGCGGGCCGTTCGGGTCGCGCGGTGGCCAGGGTTGTGAGGGCGGACGATTGCTCATGAGGCTCCTTTGGAATCACACTATAAATGAATGCATTTCTACCACTCGTTCGGTTTACCACATGCGTCCCCAAGAAGGGAAGGGATTGGCTGCCACGCTAGTACTATTTTCGCCCTTGTGATCTCATGTAATTATGAGGAAGCTCTACAGTGCATTCTCCGGCCATTTCGCTGTTTGGTTCAGTGTTATAGCCCAGCTATTCTTGTGTATTAGCCGCGCCGTGATCGCTGATTTTTGCGCCTAAACGGCTGTTCTACACGCCCCAATGGTACTAGGCTGCTCGCCCCGCGTGGTACCTTGTGCTATATGTGGCAAGAGATGACGCGCAATCGCCAAGGAGCCGCCCGATGACCACCAACTTCGACATCACCAACCGCGCCATGCCGCGCCGCATTCGCTTGATCAACTGGCATGGCCATGAGAATGCCACGTTGGAAGTGAATGGCGTCATGTTGGCGATCATCGGCGAGAACGGCTCGGGCAAATCGCTCATCCTCGATGCCATCGACTGGGCGCTCTTCCCCGCGCCCAGCAAGCAGTTCAACGCCGCCGCGCGCGAGGGCGGCGGGGCGCGCACCTCGCGTCGCACGCTCAGCAACACCATCCTCTTTTTCGATCCGCATGGGGTCGACCGTCCAGACCGGGGCTGGCGACGGCAGCGCACCGTCGGCTTCTGCGCCATCGAGATCGACCATGGCGACGGTGAGGGGCGCTGGGTCTATGGCGCGGCGGCGGCGGCGACGCCCCACAGCTCGACGCCGTGGTACTACGCCCTCCCCGGTTCGCTCGACCAGGTCAGCTTCCTCTCCGACACGGGCAATGGCCGAGCCCCGCTGCAATATCAAGAGTTCAAAAAGGCCAATGATACCCTGGTCAATAAGGGCGGCGAGATCTTCAGTTCCGCGCAGGTCGAAGATTACAATCGGGCGGTCGCGCGGCGGCTGCTCAACATCGAGGGGGCCGACTGGCAGCGCCGCTACGACGCGCTGTATGATGTGCTGCATCGCGTGCTGGGTCTGAAGGTCGATGACGCGCTCGTCGCCGACCCCAGCAGCGTCGTCCGCCAGTTCCTGCCCGTCGTGGATCGACCTCACTTGGAGCGGCTGGTAGAGGGCCTGGAGGGCATTCAGCGCATCCACCGCGACATCGAGGAATACGAGAAGCTCAGCACCAACCTGGCGCAGATCGTCGAGGCGCGGCGACGATATCACACCACCGTCGTGCAGCATGGTGCATTGGCCTGGCTGCGCTCCGCCTGGGCCGATGAGGACCGCGTGAAGGCGCTGGAGGCCGCCGAATCCGCCCTAGCCGAGGCCCGCGCCGCCAGCAGCAAAGCCGAATCCGACGAAGAATCCGCCTATGTCGAGGAGGCTGCGTCGCGCCGCGAACTGGAAGCGTTGCAGCAGTTGCACCAAGGCGAGATCGTCCAGGCCGTCTCGCGCGCCAACGCGGGCGTCACCGCCTCGGTGCGCGAGCAAGAGCGTTCTGCCCGCGAACTGCGACAGGCCGACCAGCGCCTGCAACGCTCAGAGCAGGTCGTCACCGCCTCGCTCGCCGCCGTCACCCAAGAGCAAGAGGCGACGACGCGCCGCATCCACGAATTGCGCGACCGCACGCGCGGTGCCCTGGGCGCGCTGCCCGAGCCGGTGGAGGCGCTCTTCAACCGCGTGGCTGAATCGCCCGGCGACCAATCCGCCGCCGATAGCTTGCACAGTGCCGGGCAAGACCTGGACCGCGAACTGAGCGCGCTGGAAGCCCAGGTCGAGCGCCTGACCGCCGCGCGTGCCGCCCTCACCGCCGCCAAGACGGCGGAGCGCGACGCCCAAACGCGCCACTCGGCCAACGAGAACGCCGCCCAGAAGGCGCGCCAGGCGCTGTGGGGACGCTGGGAGCGGCTGCGTGCCCGCTGGCCGCGCGACGTGTCGCCCACGCCATCTGGCGACCCTGCCCCCGCGCTGCTGCCCCCCCTGATGGAAGTCGCCGCCAACGAGATGGAGGCCGCCCGCGCCACCGCGCAAAATGCCGCCGCTCGCGCCACCCGCCTGAGCGTCCACCACGACGAACTGGTGGCGTCACGCGTCAAGGTCGATGCCGAACTAGCCCGCCCCGCCGAGGAGGTGCGCCCCAAGCTCTCGCCCGAACGCGAACGCGCCATCCAGCAGATCGCCGCGACGGACCGCGCGGCGCGGCCCATCTTTGCCTATCTCGACTTTCGGCGCGAGGCCGCCGCGCATGCCGAGGCCATCGAGGGCTTGCTGGCCCATGCCGATGTGCTGACCGCCTTTCGCACCGAGGCGCGGCTGGCCGATCTGCGCGGCACGCTGGTCGGCCAGACCGACTGGCATATTGCGGAGGGTGGTGCCCCCGCCCCCGCAGCGGAAAAAGGCACGACCGTCGCGGGCGTGCTGGACACCGCCGATGCCGCCGTGCGTGCCCTGCTGGACGCCGCCTTTGGTCGCT
>JBBQSR010000154.1:0-8103 GCA_038234855.1 Ktedonobacterales bacterium
GCAAGATCTCGGGGGCGATGCCAAAGAGGAGCAGCAGCGCGGCGGGGAGGATCAGCGCCAAGCTCTCGCCGCGCGTGGGGATGGCCCGCGCGGGTGCGGCGAGGTCATTCGGCGTTTCGTGCAGGGCGCGGCTGATGAGCCGGGCGACGCCGACGAGCGCCAGGGCATTACCGATCCAGATCAGCGCGCCCGCCAGCGCGGAGGTGCCGCCCAGCCCCAGCAACGCTTGATCGATGGTGAGCATGGCCGAGAAACCACTGAAAAGCGGCACACCGACCAGGCTCAGCCCAGCCAAGGTGAGCGCGATGAAATGCATCGGCATCTCACGCGCCAGGCCCGCCAGGTCGCGCAGTCGCAGGTCGCGCTCGGTCCATTCCAGCGAACTCCACACCAGCATCAGCGTGCCAACACCGAGCGTCTGCACCAAGAGCAGCAGCGCCAAACCAATGAGGGCATGGGGGTCATCCGCGCCAATGGCGGCGAAGCACCACCCCACGATGATCGTGCTGAGCATGGCGGTGACGACCAGCAGATCTTGCTCAAAGAGCAACACCACGCCAGCGACGATCACCGTGATGATGCCCAGGATCATGGGAACGAGGTTCAGGGTGATGGTGGCGGGGCCGACCAGCACATGCGGCCAGGTACCCGTCGGCAACAACACGCTCAGCAGCCGCCCCGCCAGCGCGACGGCCAGCGGCGTCAGCACCAACAGCAGCGCCCCCACGGCCTCGGGCAGCACGCCCTGCGCCACGCGCCGCACCCAAATGATGAAGGGATAGATGCCCGCCGCGAAGCCCAAGACGAGCAACACCAGCGCGCCAGACCAAAAGGTGAAGAGCGGTCGCCCCTGTAAGGCATAGAGACTGCTCGTCTTGCCCGTGGTCATGGGAAAGATCATCGCCAACGCGAAAAGGATCGGCCCCAGGGTCAGCAACAACAGGTCGATCCACTCTTGCGGGGCGGAGGGAAGCAGCGACTCTTGCGGGCGCGCCATCAGCCAGGCAAAGAAGCCGACCCCGGCCCAACAGAGCGCGATCAGCACCACGTTGTCCAGCAGCACCGCGCCGAGCGCCACGCTTTCTAGCAACAGCGCCAGGCCCAGCGGGCGGGCGGAGGTCGGGTACGCGGCGGCGACGCGGCCACGCGGCGCGGTCATCCACAGCAGCACGGGCGTCACCCAGGCCGCGATGCCCAACATCAGGTAGACGGCGAAACTGTCGAGCCGTTCGATCAAGGCCTGGTTGCCAAAGGGCACGAGATTATACAACAAAGGCGCGCTGGGGAGGATGGCCGCCGCCACCAGTGCCGCCGCGATGAAGGTGATCAGCGCGGCGGCGATGGCCGTGCCAAGCGCCAGCCGCCGCTGGAAGCGCGCCCCTGCGGCGAATAGGGCGATGCCGGCGACCAGGGGAACCAGCAGCAACACCAGGGAAAGCTGGGCAATGGACAACATGCGCGTGCCATCCCTTCCTAATAAGAGTGAGGCTGGCAGCGGATGCCAGCCCATTCGCATTCGATCAGCGGTCCATGCAGGCGACGCAGAGATCCAGACTGGTGAGGATCATGAGGGCGTCGGTCAATTTTTGCCGGGTCAGCACCGCGGGGAGCAGGGCGACGGTCGCCGCGCTCGCGGGTTGGATGGTGAGGCTCGTCAGCCAATCAGTCGCCCCGGTGTCGGGGGCTTTGCCCGCCGCCGTGCCCAGGGTGAGCGTCACGGTCGTTTGCCCATGGGGGCTTTCGACCGTCGCGCTGGCCGTGCCCGCCGTCAGCAGGGCCGGGAAGGCCACCGCCATTTGCCCCTCGGGCAGTTCGTCTAGCAGGGCTTCGATGATGGCCATGCTTTGGCGAATCTCGGCCACCGCTAAGAAGGCGCGACTGCCGACATCGCCGATGAGCGACCGCACCTGCGCGGTGTTGACCATCGCTTCCAGGTCGAGGTCGCCATAGGCATCATACGGGGCGGTCAGACGCAGATCGTTTTCGCCGCCCGAGGCCCGCGCGACGAGGCCAGTGACGCCCGCGAGGTCGATGGCCTCGGTGGGGACGACCCCGACATTGGTGAGGCGGCGAATCATGGGGCCGCGATCATTCAACAGGCGCTCGATGGTGGCGATGTTGCCTTCGATGTCGCCCAGCGCGCCTTGCAGCGCCAACGGGTCGGCGATGCCGCGCGCCCCGCCCGGCGTGGCGATGCCCCAAAACAGGCGCGTCTCCGTCGCCGACACGCACGCCTCGAAGAGGCTCTCGCGCGCCTCCACCGTGGCGGTGAGCAGCGCGCCGAACTGCGCCACCCGCGCGAGTTGCATCAGGTACCACAGCCGCGCTTGCAGCCGCTCGACCTCCGAAAAGACCGTGCGAATGGCACGGGCGCGCTCCGGCGGGGTGATGCCCGCGTGGGCTTCCAGCGCCAGACACATCGCCAGGCGCAGACTGTGCCCATCCGTGCCACAGGTGCGCTCGACCACGTCCAGCGCGTCAGCCAGGGTGTGCCCCGCCGCCAACGCCTCGACGCCACGATGGGCGTACCCCGTGGTGACGGTGACATCGGTGATGGTTTCGCCACGGAGCGCGAACTGCATGCCAAGGGGTTCTGTGAGCGCTGGATGATAAGGACCAAGTGGAAAGACCATGACGCCACCTCGCTACCGCTAGTGGGCTGAATTTGTTATTGGTTGCGTGCGCCGCCCTGGTTCGCCCTCGTTCCATCCACCCATGACCCCACCAGCGCGACAGCTTATCCCCCGCCAGTGTATCACATCAGGGGAGCGTTTGCCTACCACCTAGCCGATTCGGCACAGGTTGGTTGCACAATCGCGGGAAGAGGAAAGGGGGCACCCCTACCTGAACGCTATGATCCATCCGACACGGACGGGATCTGAATGGGCGATGTCGCGCGTGGCAGACGCGAGGCCAGCAGGTTCACACACTCGCCTCGCGCCCGCCTCCGCGAAGAAATTGAATGATTCTTTCTACATCTTCGACACTGATGCGTTTTCTACGGTTATCCATGGGATCATCTTCTACTACAATAATGCCCTGGTAGAGCAATTGAGTCATTCTTTGGTCGATGACATGACGACCCGCGCCAGTTTGCTCACTGATATAGGCAACAGCGTCTTTTTTGATCATGTAACGCTTTTCAGGCATCTCGTCACCTAGCATGGGGATTTTTGATAGCGGCAACTGACTCGGCATCATTATAGCACATCGAGCAGAGTGCCCTATTATTCAGATTTATTCAGCATGATACTGATGCGTCATTGACTTTTGATATTTCATCGGGTACCATACAAATGGAGAGGCGCTCTGCTATCCCGACGAAGGTCTTGCAGAACGCCCCTTACACTCACTCCCAAAGGAGAAGCTATGGACAGTTTACCACAATGGGACGCCCTTTCGGAAGGGGCGCGCGACCAATTGCTGCACAGCGTCGTCGCCCTCTTGCACGGCGACACCCAGGCCCTCAGCGCCACGGGTGACAGCGTGCCCTGGAACGAGCTGCGCCAGGCGGGCATCGTGCGGTACGTCGACAACACCGCGCCGCATCTGGCGCTGACCGGACCAGGCACCTGCCTCGTCCTGGATGCACTGCAAGCCAGCGGCGCGAGTGAACATCTGGCGGCCTAGCGATTGTCGGTGCCCACACGGCGGAGAGATGCTGGCCTCACCCCTTGCCGTGTGGGCACGTGCTATGATGAAGGGCAGCGGGCATCACGCCGCCAGCCATATCAGCACCGAGGAGCCAGCACATGCGCGCACTGCTTTCCGTCGCCGACAAGGGGGGACTCGTCCCCCTCGCCAAGGGTTTAGCCGAACTGGGGTGGCAACTCATCTCGACCGGCGGCACAGCGGCGCTGCTGCGTGCCGAGGGGCTGAGCGTGACGGATGTGGCGACGGTGACGGGCTATGCCGAGATGCTAGATGGTCGCGTCAAGACGCTGCACCCGGCCATCCATGGTGCGTTGCTGGCGCGGCGCGACGACCCAGCGCACATGGCGCAGCTAGAGGCCGCCGACATCACCCCCATCGATCTCGTCGTCTGCAACCTGTACGACTTCGCGGGCACCGTCGCGCAGGCAGGTGTGACGCTGGAGGCCGCCGTCGAACAGATCGACATAGGCGGCGTGGCGCTGCTGCGCGCGGCGGCAAAAAACTTCACGGCGGTGACGGTCGTGACGCATCCGGCGGAATACCCCGCCGTGCTGGACGAGTTGCAGGAATATGGCGCGGTGTCGCTGCCCCACCGTCGCGCGCTGGCGACCAAAGCCTTCGCCCACACGGCGGCGTATGACGCGCAGATCGCCATGTACCTGGCGGCGCTGGAAAGCGATCCCTTCCCCCCCGAATTGGCGCTGCCGCTGGCGCGCATCAGCCCGCTGCGCTACGGCGAGAATCCGCACCAGCGCGCGGCGTTTTACCGCTGGAACGCGCCGGGGGCCACGCCACGCGCGACGCTGGCCGACGCCGAGACGCTGCACGGCAAGCAACTGAGCTACAACAACATCATGGATCTCGATGCCGCGTTGGGGGTCGTGCGCGACTTCGCGGAACCCGCCGCCGCCATCATCAAGCATGCCGCACCGTGCGGCGTCGCCGTGGCTGACGCGCCGATGGTCGCCTTTCGTCGCGCGCTGGCAGGCGATACCATCTCGGCATATGGCGGCATCGTCGGGCTGAATCGCACCGTCGATCTGGCGACGGCGGAGGCCATCCGCGAGTCGCACTACGACGCCATCATCGCGCCAGACTATGACGCCGCCGCGCTGGACCTGCTGGGCAAGCGCAAAAACCTGATCCTCGTCGCCACGCACCGCGCCATCGCCCCCACAGCGGAACCCGAAAACTTCGCCGCGCTGGACGTGCGCCGCATCAGCGGTGGGCTGCTGGTGCAGACGCCCAATCAACTGACCAACGACGCCATCGCGCGCAACGTCGTCACCGAACGCGCCCCCACCGAGGCCGAGTGGGCCGACCTGCTCTTCGCCTGGCTGGTGGTCAAGCACGTGAAATCCAACGCCATCGTGCTGGCACGCGAGGTGGCGACGGTGGGCCTATGTGGCGGCCAACCGAACCGCGTCGATGCCGTGCGCGTCGCCGCCCTGCGCGCGGGCGAGCGCAGCCAGGGCGCGGCGCTCGCCTCCGATGCCTTCTTCCCCTTCGCTGACAACATCGATGAAGCGGTGCGGGCGGGCGCGACGGCCATCATCCAGCCGGGTGGCTCGGTGCGCGACGCCGAGGTCATCAGCGCCGCCAATGCCGCTGGGCTGGCAATGGTCTTCACTGGCCACCGCCACTTCCGGCATTAAGTTGACAAGCGTTCGGCCTCACGCTATCATGCTGGGTAATTTCACTCAGCTATTTGGTAGGAGGCAACGCTCGTGACGAATCCTACACCCCAATTTTTGGTCGTCGCGGCCCCTGATAGTTCCCAGGCGCGCGAACTCAGCGAAGCGTTGAACCAGAACGGGTGGCCTACCGCGCTGGCCACCACCCCTGAGCATCTCGTGGTACCATTCATCGCGATGCTCGTCATCCTTACCCCCACGGCGCAGACACAGCCCGTCATCCAAGCGGCGATGGAAATCACGGGGCCGCGTCGTATCCCACTTTTCGCGGAACCAATGGTATTGCCCTATGGTGAATGGGCCAGTGCGCCCGTGCTCCTGGGGACGAACAGGGAAGACAACTTACGGGCGGTGCTGGCGGCAGCCATTGGCGCATACCCGCAACCAGCTACCGTACTTGCAGCACCACCACTCATCAACACACGGCAGCGCGAATTGCCCGCGATTTTGGGCATTGGTGGCTTGCTCTTATCGATCATCGTTGTGGTGGCGGGCATTGTGGCAGTCAACGCACGCCCCAGGGCCAACAATCAGGGCGTCATACCCACCCCAACACCATTGCCCACCTATACCACGAATACCCCTGGCTTAAATTGCGACGGTGGTACGGCCATATGGCATAAATTTCAAAATGTGCAAATCACCTGCCAGGCAGAGGGTACCTTGCTGAGCACGCCAAAAGATATCGGACTCTTGCAGGGCACCAGTTTCGAGCCAAAATCAGAGGGAATACCCCAAGATTATCGCGTCGGTGTCCAAGCAACAATTATCACTGGCGATAAAAACATGACGGTCTTCCTAGATGTGCATCAACAGCTTCCATATGGGTCACAAGTATTCGCCGCACGAGCAGATGGGGAATGGTTTATTTATCGCATCAACGATCAGGGAAAAATAGCCGCTTATCTAGCCCGTGGTTCGTATACACCACCAGCAACAACGCTAACGCTTCAGGTCGAGGTTCACGGCGGCAGTATGCTCTATACCCTCAACGGCCAACAAGTTAGCAGCGTCACCGACACTACCTACCTGACATCGCACATTCTTGCGATCGGAATTTTCGATAATAACCGAACGACGCTCTATTCTGCGCTTTTCACGCGCTTCGTCTACGCGCCGTTGCCCTGAATCGCAGCCACCGTGCTAGGGCTGTCGTTCAGGGCGCGTCACTATTCTTCTAAAATAGGTGGGTTCACCCGCTGGCTGAACCCACCCCCCCTCACACGCGCTCGACCAACGCGACGGCCATCGCGGCGATGCCCTCGCCACGTCCGGTGAAGCCGAGGCGGTCGGTGGTCGTCGCCTTGATGCTGATCTCATGCAGCGGCACGCCCAGTGCCTCGGCCAGCGTCTCCTTCATCGCGGGGATGTGCGCCGACATCTTGGGGCGCTCGGCCACGATGGTGACATCCACATTGCCGACGCGCCAGCCGTGCTCCGTGAGCAGATCGCGCGTATAGCCCAGGAAGGTCGTGCTGGGGACGTCCGCCCAGCGCGGGTCGCTGCTGGGGAAGTGCTGGCCGATGTCGCCCAGCGCCGCCGCGCCCAGTAGCGCATCCACCACCGCGTGGATGACCGCGTCGGCGTCGCTGTGCCCCGCCAGCCCCTGTGCGTAGGGGATGTGCACGCCGCCAAGCATCAGCGGTCGCCCCGCGATGAAAGCGTGCACGTCATAGCCAATGCCGATACGCATTACGAGACCTTTTCCGTGATGACTTTGGCCTGGGTAAAGAGCAGCAGGTAATCACGCCCACCCGCCTTCGAGTCCGTACCCGACATATTGAAGCCGCCGAAGGGATGCGCACCGACCATCGCCCCCGTCGATTTGCGGTTGAAATAGAGATTGCCCACGTGGAACTCGCGCGACGCCTGGGCCATCCGCGCGCGATCCTGCGTGTAGAGCGATCCCGTCAGACCATATTCGGTGCCGTTGGCGATGGCGAGCGCGTCGGCGAAATCGCGCGCGCGGATGACGGCCAGCACGGGGCCAAAGATCTCTTCTAGGGCGATGCGGGCGGTGGGCGCGACGCCGCTGATGATGGTCGGGGGGATGTAGTAGCCCTCGCGGTCGACATCGCCGCCGCCTAGCTCCACATGGCCCTCTTCACGCCCGATCTCGATGTATTCGCGGATCTTCGTGAAGGCGTTGGCGTCGATGACGGGGCCGATGTTGGTGGTCGGCGCGTCGGGGTCGCCGATGGCGAGCTGCCGGGCGCGCTCGACCACCTTGGGCAGCAGCGCGTCATAGACCGCGTCCACGATGATGGCGCGCGACCCCGCCGAGCACTTCTGCCCTTGGAAGCCGAAGGCCGAGGCGACAATGCCCGCCGCTGCGGCATCGAGATCCGCCGTTTCATCCACGACTACCGCGTCCTTGCCGCCCATTTCCAGCACGGTACGCTTGATCCAGATCTGCCCTGGCTGCGGCGTGGCGGCGAGCTGATGGATGTGCAGCCCCACGTCGCGCGACCCGGTGAAGGCGACGAAGCGCGTGCGCGGGTCGCTGACCAGCGCGTCACCGATGGTGCCGCCAGGACCCGGCAGGAAGTTGACCACCCCCGCCGGAATGCCGACCTCGATCAACAGATTGACGAAATTCGCCGCGATGGTCGCCGCCGTGCTGGCGGGCTTCAGGACGACGGTGTTGCCCGCGACGATGCCAGCGGTCGTCATCCCCCCCATGATCGCCAGCGGGAAGTTCCACGGCGGAATCACCACACCCACGCCCAGTGGGATGTAATGCAGCTCGTTTTCC
>JBBQSR010000155.1:0-8095 GCA_038234855.1 Ktedonobacterales bacterium
CACTTCCTCGTACCCTTGCGGCTTCGGCTCTGGCGTATATTTCTGCCCACAGCCGCGACAGAGATAACGTTGGCTGCCCGACGCATTGCGACCGACTTTCACGTGGGCTTCGGTCTGCCCACACTTTGGACACTTCATGCCGCTATTCTACCCCCTCTCCTCGCCTTTTGTCACTCCCGCGCTGAACAAAACCTTGACAATCGCCAAGGAGTCAGGTATACTAGCCCCCAAGGTCAAACTTGTCCGGTAGGGAGATCACACAACACAAGTTTGATTGAGGGTCATTTGATCGTTGTCAGGTTCCATAGAAAGGAAGCTAACATGACTCGCATCCTCCACACACTCAAGTTTGCTCGCTACGCCATGGGTTCCCTCACGGCAGTCCTCTTCGCCGCTTGCGCTGGCGGTTCATAACCTCCCCCCTTTCCTAAAAATGCTCCATCGCCCCTCGCTTCCAAGTCACCGCTGCCAGTGTGTGGCACTACCGGGATGTTGTTGTCACATCTGATTCAACCAGGTATCAGGTTATGATCTCACCTGATTTTGGTTAGCAGTGACGGCGCGGGGCGGTGGAGCGCGCTTATTCTCATCGTACTGAACTGAGGGAGCGTGTGGGTGTTTGAAACAGCTATCCGTCAGATGCGCATGGCCATGGCGATGGTGTGGGGCCGCCCCATCAACCCCCGCAATGTCGAACGATTGATCGCCGATGGACTCAAAACGCTCGACGAGTTTGGGTCGCCAGGCGACGATGTGCAGCAATTGCTCGAAGGCCCCTTCAGTGACCCAGCGGCACGACGCGAATTTCAAGATCGCTCATTACAACTCACGGCGCGGCGCTTGCAACGGCATTCCCCCTATTATCGCCAGATCTTTCAGCAGCACCACGTCGCAGCGGATGCCCTTACCGTTGACACCATCACCGCCATTCCCGTGACGCGCAAGCAGGACCTGCAAGACCATCAGGCCGCCTTTATATCAGATGATTCTCATCCCTATCTGACGACGCGCACCACTGGCACCACCGGACATCCGGCGGAGATCTGGCTATCGCGCTATGAAATCGAACTATGGCCCGCCATCGCGGCCCTCAGTGGCCTGCTGCGTGGCGAGATCGGCCCACGTGATTGCATGCAAATCAACATCAGTTCACGCGCCACGGCGGCCACCCAACAAAATATGACCGTCTGCCGTCTGGTGGGGGCACGCACGCGCATGCTCGGCGTCATTCCCCCCGCTGAGAGCCTGGAAAGTCTCTTGACGGGTGGTGCCGACGCGCCGACACTGCTGAGCACCTACCCTAGTTATCTCGCGCAACTCGTCAAGTTGACACAAGAGCGGCACCTGAGTCACCACGACTTTCACCTGCGACGGGTCGACTGTGGCGGCGAGCCGCTGTCCGCCGCGCTAGCCACCGCCGCCCATGATATGCTGGGCGCACCGATCAACGACACCTTCGCCATGACAGAGGTGCTGCCCGTCAGCGGGCGCGTCTGCAGGCAAGGGCACGTCCACCACGACCTGAATATGGGCCTGATCGAGGTGCTGGATCTGGCGACGGGTCAGCCCGCCGCATCGGGTGCGCTGGGGAGCGTGGTCATCACCCCTTACTATCCTTATCGCGAATGTATGCCCGTCCTGCGCTACGACACGCGCGATGTCGTGCGCCGCCTGCCCGACACGCCGCTCACCTGCGAACTGGCGGGCATTCCGGCCACCAGCAGCATCTTGGGCAAGGCAGACCACCTCTTGCATTTGCCCGATGCCATCGTCGTTCCGCGCGACCTGGTCGAGATCCTCGAAGCCCTACCGTCGCAGCCCTGGCCCGCGCGCTTCCAGGCGGAGGTAGTCGGCGACCACATCGCCCTGCTGGTGGCACCTGAGGTCATCGCGGGCGTCAGTTGCGCCGAGATCGAGCGGCGCTTTCATCAGGCAGGCATTCCGGTCGTCGTGACCGTTCATGAGTACGCCGCAGATGCCGGTTTGGTGCTCCGTCCGTTGCGGGCGGATTTGCGCGAAACCACCTTTGCGGGGCGGAGGAATTGACATGATCGTCCAACAATCGCTCTTTCAGACGTTGGTGGCACTCGTTGGGTCGTTGGCATCGGTGACGTGCGCCCTGCTCTACTTCCGGCGCGTGCGGCTGGAACGTCCGGCCATCGGCACCTTCAACGGGCGCGATATCGTCATGATCGCGTTTTTCATCATCGTGCTGCCCATCCTCTATCTGCTCTTGCCTGATGTCGTGTTGACGGGCTTTTTGGTCGTCACCTTCACCAGTGCGCTCTACATCGCGCTCAGCCCGCTCATCCCCGCGCGGGTGATGTGGGTGGGGATCGTCGCCCTGCTGGTGGCCAACATCTGGATCACGGAAACCCTGCTCGGCACGAAGGCGGGCTGGCAACTGTACTGGAGCCTGACGAGCATCGCCGTCCTCATCGCGGCGGTGGGCGTTTCGAATCTCTACGTGCAGGGCGGCATGCGCCTGGGGCATATCGCGTGGTTCGCGCTCTTCTTGGCGGGCTACGATGCCTTTTTCAGCATGGTCATCCCCTTGACGCCGAAGCTTGCCGATGCCTTCGAGGGGCGTCCCCTCGACCCCTCCATCGGCTTCACCATTGGCCTGTATAACGCGAACATCGGGCTGGGTGATCTGCTGATCTATTGCCTCTTCGCCGTCGCAGCGTACAAGGGTTTTGGGCGACGGGGGGCCATCGCGGCCTTCGTCATCATCACCATCTTTGGGGCCATCATCCCTGGCATGGTGCCGGTGCTGATCACCCGTTTCGTGCGGCAAGGGGTCGGCATCGTGGTCCCTGCGCAGACCTTCTTTGGCCCCGTCGCCTTCGCCACGTATTTCTGGCTCAGGAGCTTCGCGCCCGAACGCAATATGCAGCAGTGGTTCGCCACGCAAGACGCCCTGGGTAGCCCCGTGGTTCGGGTCCGTCGTCCGGTGCGCACCCGCCCCGCCCTGGCGAGCGCGGCACGCTGATGCGGAATCACCCTTCGCTGCGCGTCGCTCTTTTCGCGTTGCTGCTCGGCGTGCTCGTGGCCTGTGGGGCGAAGACGGCCCCGCATATCACTGGCCCAAATGTCGTGGTAATGACGACCGGGACCTTCATGACCGATCACATCACCATCGCGGCGGGCGACAAGCTCATCTTCGTCAATGACGCCGATACGGCAGCGCGCCACATCTTAGCGATTGGCACGAATGGCGACCTGCACAGCCAGGCGGGTGCGCCGAACTTTGGTGGCGCGGCGGGGGTGAACGTCGGCCAAGGCGCGGCCTGGACCTCGCCCGCCTGGACCACGGTGGGCACCTACCACATCACCTGCACCATCCACCCGATGATGAATCTGACGGTGACCGTGCGGCCCGCCATCCAGCCAACCGCCACACCGAAGAGCACGTTGCTCGCACCCCTGTGGCCCCTCGCTGTTGGCGGATCTCGTGCAGGGCTCACCAAACTATTCGGGGGAAAACATACTCTAACAGGAGTTATCCCGAATTTTAAGGGAGACACGGAGAAACTACCTCGGCATAGGCTAGATATGAATTTAGCCTAATCGACGCTTTTGGTAGTGACTCTTGCGGGAAGTGATAGAATGAGAGCAGATGGAGGAACGCCTGATGCCCACCCCTACGCTTCCCGCTTGCCCCAATCCAGCCTGTGTGCAGCCCCACGTGATTCGCAATGGCAGCAAAGGCGGACGCAAACGCTTTCACTGTCGTAGCTGTGGCCGCTTTTGGGGCGAGACCGAAGGCACGCCGATGTACGGCTTGCGCACCTCGGTCACCGAAGTGGCGCAGGCCTTGCTCCTCGTGATGCGGCGCGGGAGCTTGCGCGCCGCGGAAGAGGTGACCGGGCACAAGTACGAAACGATAGGGACCTGGCTACGACGGGCCGCCGAGCATGCCGCGGTCATCACGGAGGCCCTGACGCAGGATTTGGCGGTGAGTGAAGCGGAGGTGGATGAGTTTTGGTCGTTTGTTGGCAAAAAAACGGCGGCCAGCCGGACACCGGACCGCGCTGGGGCTGCCTCGTCCAAGACCGGGCCAGCCGCTTCGTCGTGAGCCACGCCACCGGACGGCAAGGCGATGCCTTGGTAGAACGCGCGGTGCAGCAGACGGTGCGGCGCACCCGCCGCCGCCCCCTGACGTGGTACAGCGATGGCTGGCGCGGCTACCAGGCGATTTTGCGACGCGCCTACCGCCAGCCTCAATATACCGGACGACGGGGACGGCCCCGCCTCGTGGTCCCGACCGGGGTGGGCTTGACGCAAACGGTCAAGCACCGCGACGCCCGCGGACGCCTGCTGCACGTGGAAGTGGTGGCGGCGCTTGGCCCGCTGGCCGCTGCCCCAGGAACGGTCCATGTCGAACGGCTCAACGGGACGTTGCGCGACCGCCTCGCGGCGTTGACCCGCCGTACGCATGCCTTTGCCAAGGGGGACGCCACCTGGGATGCCCTCGTGGGTCTGGCGCTCTGGGACCACAACTGGGGCCGATCTCATTCGGCCTTCCATCATCTCGGCGCAGGGCGCTCCCCGGCCATGGCTTTGGGTCTCACCGACCACGTGTGGTCCTGGGCCGAACTTCTCACCACTTCTTTGTAGAGTCACTACCCGCTTTTTGGTAGTGACCCTATGAAGGGATGACAGGAATGGAGGTTGTCAGGAAAGCGGTCCAGGACCACACGGTCTCGGTCACGCCCAGCGCCATCGCGGGGGAACAGGGCTGGAACTGATGCGGCCCCAGCGCCCGCCGTAATGCGGGATGGCCGCGCAGCCAGTTGTGCTCCCACACCGCCAGACTCACCAGGGCATCCCAGGTGGCATCCCGCTTGGCAAAGGCATGCGTCTTGCGCGTCAGGGCATTGAGGTGGTCGCGCAAGATACCATTGAAGCGTTCGACGTGGATGGTCCCTGGTGCGGGAACGAGGTCGCCCAAGGTGGCGCGTGTTTCGACGGACACAAGATGGCCCTGCGCATCGCGATGCTTGATCGTTTGGGTCAGTTGGACCGCATCGGGCATGACGCGCCGCGGGCGTCCTCGGTACCCCATCAGCAAGGGGCGACGATACTGCCGCGTGAGGATCTGGCGATAGCCCTGCCAGCCATCGCTGCACCATGCGAAGGCTTGGTGTTGGGTACGCCGGGCAGTCGTGGCCACCGCTGCGGCAATCAACGCATCTCCAATGCGCCCACTGGCATGGGCCACGATGCAGCGACTGGAACGGTCTTGCACGAGACAGCCCCATCGTTCCCCGGCGTTCAGTTCGTGGGGGAGGCCGTTTTTTTTCGCACGAACGACCAGAACTCGTCGATCTCTACCGTGGTCAAGTGTAGCTCCTGGACGAAGACTTCGGTCAAGGCTTCCGCATGTGCCGCCGCGCGATGCAACCACACACTGATTGTTTCGTACTTGTGCTTGGTGATCGCTTCTGCCGCCCGCAAGCTGCCCCGCCGCATCACGATGAGCAACGCTTGGGCGACCTCCGCGACGGGGGTTTGGAGGCGATACATCGGGGTCCCGGTGGTTTCGCCGAAAGAACGGCCACACGTTTGACAGCGGTAGCGGCGTTTCCCACGACGGATGCCATTCTTGACGACATGGGCCTGCGGGCAGGCGGGGTTCGGGCAGCGGGGATGGCTAGCGGCGTTGGTCATGTTTTCCTCTTTCCCCGCTATTGTATCATCCCTTCATAGAGTCACTACCCGCTTTTTGGACAATAGATATTTGCAGGCCAAAGTCATGCCGGGAAGCGAAGTATTCTGGGATGAGATGAGAGCGCAAACCGTAGCGATTGCTTCAGTTCTCGCATATCAAAAAAATAGTACGTTTAGCAACCAATGCATATCTAGCTGATCTCATCGCTTCAACACTAGACAGAAAAGTGACTTTTCTGGGTAATGAATGTGAGTCCGGGATAAGGATGGCTTAAATGCTCACCTGAACCTGATTGTACTTCCACGGTCGCAACCGCAAACGGCACCGTCGTCTTCCACTACCTTGGGGCTTTCATGGCAATTTTGGGAGGAAATATTGTTGCAATTGTGACAGGCTTCCAATGGCACCGCCTCGAGACGCCACGCTGGTTCGGCAGAATGAGTATCATGCTTGGTTTCATCGGAATCTCGAGTACGGTCGTTCTTGGAACAACGATCGGTATTCTTCCGTCCGGCATTCCCGAACGCGCCTCGGTATACACAATCCTTCTCTGGCAGCTTTTCATCGGCGTTGCACTTCTTGTTGGCCTGCGTCGGCGCAGACTGTCAAAGATCAAGGCCCTACGTTATCTTGCCATTTAACCAACAAGAAGCGACCGCCAATGTGACGAATTGGTGGTAGTCGGCGTGGTGAGGGGAAGAAGCGGAGGGTTAGGCGGTCAATTTGACCGCGGGAACCCGCTTGGCAGGTGGTGATCGCTTCCCCGTCGGGCGACCAGGCGATCTGCCCCAGGGTTTTGGTACAGACGCGGGACTCCCCACGATCGCGAGTACGGATGAAGAGGCCCGCCGGACACGAGCCGGCGTGAGTTTCTCCACGGGGACACGCGGGTGCCAAGGCAGGCGAACCTCTTGGACAAGGGGCTGAGCGAAACGGAGTTGGAGGTAGGCGAGAATCAGGAGCCAGGTCCAGCGGCGGGCGACCGCAGTTTGGGTGTCGTCCATTTCAAGGTCTGCTTGAAGAACCGGAACTGGGGCGCGAGTCGCTAACCGGGCGATGTACACGTGCCAAACCGTGGCGAGGTCCGGGGCGCTCGGTCCCCACCAGACCCAGAGCGATTTCGTGGGACGGGGCAGATGATCGACTTCCAGGCGAATCAGCGTCCCAGTGACGAGCGGCTTCGCCTGGCGCGTGCCGCGTTGGGCATGGTTTTGTGCAATGGCGTGCAGTCCCGCCCAAGCCCGCAGGCGCACGACCCCGTAGTCGCCCGTGGTCTGTGTCCATTCCGCCGTGGGAGGGGGCCACGTCGCGGCATCGGCACAGGCGGCACCATGCCGCCGTGGACGTCCTGTTGCAGCTACGGGCAGAGTCTCCGGTGGGGCGTAAAAACACCGACCCGACCGCAGACGCACCAAGAGGTGGACCCCTTCGTGCGCCAGGGCAATACCGAGTTGGAGCGGGTCATAGCCCGCATCGAAAGAGACGATGGGCACGGCCCGACGCTCACGTCCCGGTTGGTGCAACAGTGCCCGGACTTGCTCAGCAGCGACCTGATTGAGGTTCTCGCCAGGAATCATGCGTCGTACTTGATGGGGCGCGGTCCAACTGGAGCAGCGTTCGGGAACCTGGACCAGCCACGACTAATTCCAGCCGGCGACGATGGGTTGCCCATGCGACTGACGGGTGGGATGATGAGAGTAGCCGCGCTCCGGGCTGGTTTCCGCATCGCAGCGTGGCCAGACACTCGCATCCACGGCATACCATTCCGACGCTGAAGCCAGCGGGTACTGGGCGATCAGGTGCGTTAGGGCAGTAGCGTCCATCGTCCTTTGGTTGAGGGCGTTGTACACGCTGCCCCAGCGCCGCTGAAAGGAGGCTGCCAGGCTGAGATGAGCCGGGGATTCGATCATCGGCACCGTCAGCACCGAGTCCCTGATCGCAAACAGCGCGTCGCGACGGCACGCAAAACTGCAGTACACTTGGGAACGGAAGGCGCGCAGCGCTTCCATATCGGGAGTAGTCATCCCCACAGTATGGAGCCGCGCGCCTCTCTTTGTCTATTTTTCCTCATTGCTCCATTGGTGTTGGTTAAACGGCAAGCTAACGCTCATCTGGTCTCAGGGAGCCGTGAAAGGAAAAGTCACGCGGCTCGAGGTGATCAAGCGCCGCGGGTATGGACGGATGGGGTTTGCTACCCTGCGGCAACGGGTCCTCATTCGACAAGCAAGCTAAGTTAAGCAGGGCAAACGGAGCCTCTTCCGTGATCAGCAAAAGATCGGGGGAGCCACCCTCCGCTGGCGAGGCGTCGTCATGGAGCGACGCGCGGGTGTTGGGCAAAGTAGGTCCAGATGAGCGCGGTGGCATCGATGTCTCGGCTGACCTTGCCGACAATGGCCTCGGGCAAATACTGCGCGCCGCCTG
>JBBQSR010000156.1:0-8084 GCA_038234855.1 Ktedonobacterales bacterium
CCATTCGCCACTGCGAAAAAGCGTGGATCATATTGCAAGGCGAAGGTATCGTACAGTTCGACATAGCGGCCCGTCGCCAGGGTGACGTAGCCGATGGTCTGGTGCAGCGTGCCCGCGCTGGTGGGGGTGTCGCCGCCCATCCACGCGACGAAGGTGCCATCTGTCTTGACCACCGGTTTCGTCGCGTCCGCTGGCAACGTGAAGAGTCGTTGCACGCTGAAGCTGGGCACTGCCACCGCCGCGATGAAATAGGGCGCATTCACCTGAGCGATGGCATAGCCGACCAGAAACGCGCCATTCGGCGCGACATCCGTGGGGGTGAAGGTCGTGCCGTCGCTCAGTCGCAGCGCGTGCTGGCTGATGGCCGCGCCCCACGCGTTCGCCGCCGTAGGGGGCATAGCGGTCGCAGTGGGGGGCAGGGGCGTAATGTGCGCTGTCGTGCTCGTCGCATGGGCACGGTTGCCCAGCCCCCCCACGCGCGGCACGAGGACGACGAGCGCCAGCACCACCAGCAGCGCCACCCCGCCCGCGATCAAGCGAATGGGGACGGCACGGGGCGCGGGCGGCGGGGCGGCAGGGCGTGGCCTGACCGCGGTACGCTTGAGAGTTTCCTGATCCATGATTGCGAAACACCAACCAGTCAATCGTGATATGCGGCATCTTTTGGCGGGACTATTGTACCAGAATGCGGCGAAAAGGGAACAGGGGGGACAATCAAGCGCGTATCGCTACCCGCCGCGCCGCCCTCACCCATGCATCTCGCACAGCGGGGGCGGCGCGGTTCAGCGCGATGCTACGCGTCGCCTGGGGTGGTGATGGCCTTGCCCGACCCCGCACCCTGGGCGTAGCCCTCGCGCAGCGCCGCCAGCATCGCGTCGCGCTGGTCGTAGAGCCGCCGCAGTGGGCGCGGCTGGGCGCGGGTGAGGGCATAGGCCGTCAGCAGGGGAAAGCTGATGGTGGTGTCGCCATAGATGACGATGCTATCGGGCAACTGATCGGGCTTGATCTTGCCCCACGACACCGCCTCAGAGGGTGTCGCGCCCGACAGGCCGCCCCAGTGCGGTGCATCCGCTGTGATCTGGATGAAGTAGTCGTGCCCGCCCTTGTTGATGCCCAGGACCTCCCACAGTTGTGGCTGCGTTTGCAGGTAAAAGTTCTTGGGTGAGCCACCGCCGAGGATGATGACGCCGTTTTGGTTGGCAGCCTGGACCACCGCCGTCGTCTCGTGCACGTCATAGAGCGGATCGATGGTGAGGGCGTTGCCGTCGAGCTGGTGCCGCGCCAGATTCATGCCGATGCTGGAATCGCCCGGCGACGAGGTGTAAAGCGGCACGCCATATTTCGCCGCCTGGGCGACGACGGAATATTCGGGCTTGACGCCGACCTCTAGCAGCCGCTGGCCGATGTGGTGGTGCAGCTCCGCCGTCGACATCGGGCGCTGAGGGAAGCGTGTGAAGGCGTCGCGCAACCAGGCATCCGTATCCAGCAGCACCTGGTCGGGGAAGAGCACGTCATAGATGCGGATGACTCCCGCCTCTTGCAGCGCGACATCCGACAGGTCGAAGCGGCCCCGATGCAGCGTGTACGCCAGCGCATGATGGATGTCGTGGTACAGGTTCGCGCCCGTGCTGACGACCAGGTCGACCATGCCGCGCTCCATCAGCGAGATGATGGCCCCGCCGACACCAGCGGGCGTCATCGCCCCCGCCACCGTCAGCGCGATGGTGACATCGTTCGCGGGGTCCAGCATCTTTTGCGCCAGCAAGCGACATGCCTCATTCAGCCGCCCCGAATTGTATGCCTGGAAGGTCGTGTCGATGAGGTCCGCCACTGAGATCCCCGGCGCGATGCCGTGGGGGATGATCGGCGCGCCTTGCAGGAAATGGTCCATATCGGGTGCGATGCCCGTCTGGTCGCCCTCGTCGGGTGCGGTGATCGCGTCGTCATGCTGATGGTGGTCTGGTCGATGCGGCATGGTTGGGTCGTTCTCCTTGGCTGAAATTGGTTGGCCCCACCCTAGCCCCTCTCTTGGCGATACTCTGTGGAGGCGGTCAGGGTGAGGCCATTTTTTGCTTAGCGGAAGAGGGGCACCACATCGCTCGCCAGGCGCTGCAATTGCGTCAGGTCATATGCCACGCGCGGCAGGTAGATGATGAAATAGTTCATCCCCGCGTCGGTGAAGGTGCGCAGCCGCTCCGCGACCTGCTCGGCGGTGCCGACGATGCGCGTGCGGGCGTATTCCTCATAGGGGGTGTCGCCACGCGCCGCCGCCGTCTCGGCCTCACCATTCGCCTCGTTTTCGAGGATGTGGATGTTGGCGCTGAACGACCGATCGATGCTGTCGAAGTCGCGTTGGGCGGTGTCGCAGTGGCCGCGCAGCACCTCCAGCTTATGCTTGATGACATCGAGGTCGAGGCCGCCCAGGTTGCAGCCGTCGCCCCATTGTGCCACCAGCTTCAGCGTCACCTGCTCGCCACCCCCGGCGATCCACAGCGGCGGATGCGGTTTTTGCACGCCCTTTGGTTGATTGATGGGCGCCTTGATGGTGTAATATTTCCCTGCGAACTCGGGGGCATCTTGCGTCCACATATCGTGGACGATCTCGCACGCCTCGCGGAAGCGTGCCATGCGCTCCTTCGTCTCGGGGAAGCCGTAGCCATAGGCGTTATACTCGTGGAAGTACCAGCCCGCGCCCAGCCCCAGCAGGAAGCGCCCGTGGCTCATCACGTCGATGGTGGACCCCATCTTGGCCAGCAGGGCCGGGTTACGATAGCCATTGCAGGTCGCCATCTGGCCCAGCATCACGTTTTTCGTATCGCGTGCCAACCCCGCCAGGCTGGTGAAGCATTCGAAGGTCGTCTCTTGCACCGGCTGCGGCACAGTATGGAAGTGGTCGAAAAGCCAGATCGACGCGAAACCGAGCCGATCCGCTTCCTGTGCCACCTGAGTCATCGCCTCATATTTCGCCACGGGGTCAGCGATCTCGACCAGATCCATGCGCCACCCCTGGGGGACGCCGATGCCAAAGGGGATGTTACCCGCCATCGCTGTTTGCTCCTTTTTCGGTCATGCCGTCACGCCATTCGCTTCAGTATCGCACAAGCCTCAAGGTGCGTCCGCGCATGCCGTATGGTATGATCGAGGGGTGCGCTACCCATCTGCTCGGCACGTCATCACCCTTCCTGCTGTTCTCGCACGTGCGGATGGCGCGGGAAAGCATGCCTCATATCGATAGACAGAGAGATAAACGACCATGCCTGAACCACCCAACGACATCTGGATCGAAGCGATGATCGAGATCCCCAGCGGCAGCCGCAACAAATATGAGTACGACCACGAGCGCGGCATCTTTCGGCTAGACCGCGTGCTGTATAGCTCGGTGCACTATCCGACGGATTACGGCTTCATCCCCGAGACGCTGGCGGATGATGGCGACCCGCTCGACATCTTGGTGGTGATGGAGGAGCCGACCTTCCCTGGCTGCTATGTGCGGGCGCGGCCCATCGGCACGCTGGTGATGAGCGACGAGAAGGGCATGGATGAAAAGATCCTGGCGCTACCGATGGATGACCCGCGCTTCGACGGCATCGAGGAACTCGACCAGTTGCATCCCCACTGGCTGCGCGAGATCGAGAATTTCTTCGCCACCTATAAGACGCTGCAAAACAAGGTCGTCACCATCAATGGCTGGGAAACCCGTGCGACGGCCTGGCAGATCATCCGCCGCACCCAGTTGCAGTACCAGCAGCAAGAAGACCGCGTCTTCTAGCGATGCACTTGCGCGTCTCTGTATAGATGGGACACGTATAGCATGATGAGGGACGGCGGGCCGTGCTTACTGCCCACCGTCCCTCGTGCCCATGCGACCCGCAGCGTCACGCTTCGCTCACGACCGTCGCGGCGTAGGGGGCGAAGATGCCCGATAGTTGCGGCGGCAAAAAGCCATCGATGTACGTGCCGTTCGCCAGATGCGTCTCTTCGCGGATGCGCCCGCGTCGGTGGAAGAGTTCCACCAGATCGCCCCGCTCGAAGGGGATCTGCACCTGCACCGGCTCCATCGTCTCGGCGACGATGCGGCCCAGCACATCCATCAGTTCGGCGAAGCCTTCCTGGCGCAGCGCCGAAATGGGCACGGCGTTGGGAAAAAGCGAGCGATCGGCCTCCGCCGGGTCGTCTAAGAGGTCGACCTTGTTGAGCGCGGTGAGGCGGGGCTTGTCGCCCGCGCCCAGTTCGCCCAGGACCTGCTGCACCGTCTCGCTCTGCTCTACGGCGTTCTCGTGGTTGATGTCGACCACTTCCAGCAAGATGTCGGCCTCGCGCACCTCTTCGAGCGTGGCGCGAAAGGCGGCGACCAAGGCCGTCGGCAGCTTTTGGATGAAGCCCACCGTGTCGGTCAGCAACACCTCTTGCTTGCTAGGCAAGATGAGGTGGCGCGTGGTGGGGTCCAGCGTGGCGAAAAGCTTATCTTCCACCAGCACCGCCGAGGCGGTGAGCGCGTTGAAGAGGGTCGATTTGCCCGCGTTGGTGTAGCCGACGACGGCGACGACGGGCAGCGCCTGGCCCATGCGCAACTGGCGCTGGCGGGTGCGATGGGCGCGCACCTCTTCCAGTTCGCGCTTCAGTTGGGCGATGCGGGCACGCACGCGGCGACGGTCGATCTCGAGCTTGGTTTCACCGGGGCCGCGCGCGCCGATGGCCCCGCCGACGCCCGCCGCGCCGCGCGATCCGCCGCCCAGGCGCGACAGGTGCTCGCTCGATCCGGCCAATCGGGGCAAGCGATATTCGTTCTGGGCCAACTCGACCTGCAACTGGCCCTCACGGGTGCGCGCGTGCTGCGCGAAGATATCGAGGATCAGCGCGGTGCGGTCGAGGACGCGGCATTCCATGACCTCTTCGAGTTGGCGCTGCTGCGAGGGGGAAAGCTCGTCGTCGGCGATGATGAGGGTGACGCCGAGCGCCTTGGCCTCATCGGCGGCCTGGCGGGCGCGGCCCTTGCCGAGGTAGGTGGCGTTGTCGGGCTTGTCGAGCCGCTGGATGGCGGTGCCGACGACCTCAGCGCCCGCTGTGCTGGCCAGGGCGGCCAGTTCCGCCAGCGAATCGGTGGCATCCCACGAGGAATTTGGGTCGTCGCGGTCCACCGCGATGAGCAACGCGCGCTCGGGCGCGGGGCGCAGGTCAATCAGATGTGCCGTAGATGCATGTCCTCCACTGGGCGACATCTCACGTCAACACGACGCAAGGGCGGGGGAACGGTCCCCCACCCCGCATTGTAGCCCAAGGAGGTGGGCAGGTGCAAGGGACGCCGCTGGTGGGCGGCTTGCCGCTGGTCGCTCCCCCGGCTACCAGCGCGACTGCACCTGGGGACGGATCAGCGCGTCGTAGGCCGCGCGCACCTGCTGCATGCTGGTGTCACTGAGGGGCGGCAGGTCGATGGCGCGAGTGTTTTCCTCGGCCTGCTCCGGCGTCTTGGCACCGGGGATGGTGGTGGTCACTTCGGGGAACATGGTGATCCAGCGCAGCGCCAGTTGGGCGAGCGTCGCGTTCGTGGGCACGAGCGGGCGCAGGCGATCCACGGCCTCTAGCCCCGTCGCGTAATCGACGCCTGAGAAGGTTTCGCCCTGGTCGAAGGCTTCGCCATGGCGGTTATAGCTGCGGTGGTCGCTGGCCGAGAAGGCCGTGTCGGCGCGTAACTTGCCCGAGAGCAGCCCGCTGGCGAGCGGTACGCGGGCGAGGATGCCTACCCCCCGCTCGCGCGCCTTGGCGAAAAACTCGTCGGCGGGTTTTAGCCGAAACATGTTGAAGATGATCTGCACTGACTGCACATTCGGGTGGTCCAGCGCCGCCAATGCTTCATCGACGCGCTCGACACTGACACCGTAATAGCGTAGCTTGCCGTCGCGCCCGAGGTCATCCAAGATGGCGAAGACCTCGGGCATGTGATAGACCGGGGTCGGCGGGCAGTGCAGTTGCAGCAGGTCGATGGCCTCGGTGTCGAGGTTCTGCAAGCTGCGCTCGACGAAGGCCGTCAGGTTCGCGCGGTTATAGCCCTCCGGCGTCTGGGTGGGCAGCCGCCGCCCGGCCTTGGTGGCGATGTAAAATGGCTCACCGCGTTGCTTGCGCACCTGGCTGATGAGCCGCTCGGAGTGGCCGTCACCATAGACATCGGCGGTGTCCACGAAGTTTACCCCCAGGTCCAGGGCGCGGTGCAGTGCGGCCAGCGACGCGGTGTCATCGGTCGCGCCCCAGGCATCGCCGCCGATGGCCCATGCACCAAAGCTGATCGCCGATATCTCGTAGCCCGTGCGGCCCAACGTGCGATATTCCATGGATAGCTCATCCTTTCATGGCAAAGAAACGGGGACGGCATCAACCGTCCCCCATGTCATAGCGTACCCGCAACCTCACCCCTGGCGAAAGACCTGCTTGCTGGCGAGATAGTCGACCAACAGATATTTGCCCAACTCCTCGGGCGAGGTGAAGAAGGCGCGACCACGGTTGATCTGCGACAGTTCGCTGACGAAGTCCATCAGGCCCGGTTCGCGCACCAACATGAAGGTGTTGATGGTGATGCCCTCGCGCGTGCACCGCTGCGCCTCGACCAGGGTTTGCATGCGGGCCATCTTGCGGATCGCCTCGCGCATCTTGTAATCGTAAAAGTAGGCGAAATCCCACTCTTTGCGGTCTTTGTTCCACATCACGGTGGGGTCGCCATCCGTCACGAGGATGATCTGCTTGTTGCCGCCCTTGTGGCGGGCCAGCAGATGCCGTGCCAGCACCAGGCCCTGCACGGTGTTGGTGCCGTGCGAATGGTCGACCTCGCTGATCTCCACCAATTCTTCGCGCTTATACTCGCGCGCGTTCATCGAGAAGCCGACGACGTAGAGGTTGTCGCGCGGGAACTGCCCACGGATGAGCGATTCGAGCGCCACGGCCATCTTCTTCGCGCCCTGGTAGGCACCGCTGTAAAACATCGACATCGACATGTCGATCATCAGCACCGTCGATGCCTGGGTGATCAGTTCGGTGCGATACACCTCGAAGTCATCTGGCGTCAGGTGCAGCGATGCCCGTGGCGCGGCGAAGACGCCCGACGATGCCGCGTTGAGATCGGTTTCGGGTCGCGTCACCCGTTCGCCGCGCTCGATGGCGTTCATCACCGTGCCTTGCAGGTCCAGCAGGAAGGGATCGCCAAAGACGTAGGGCTTCGTCTCGTCGGTGCGCTCGCCGCCCGCGCCGCGCCGCTCCGCCGCGTGCTGGCCAAAGGCGTCTTTGTCGAGCTGGCTGAACATATCTTGCAGGGCCTTTTGGCCGACCTTGCGAATGCCCTGCGAGGTCAGTTCCCATTGGTTGCCGTTGCGCTGGATGAGGCCCGCCTCTTCCAGTTGGCGCATCATGCCCTTCAGGTCGTCGAGGGCGGCGGCGTCTTCCTCGCCCATCAGGCTGCGCATGCGTTCGTCGTCGATGCCGCTCAATTCGCCGCCCCGGCGCGCGGCGTTCATCTGCGCTTCCAGTTCGTCGAGGCCCTGCAATTCGCCCATCAGTTGCATCGCTTCGGTCAGCGTCACCGGCTCGTCACCCGTGAGCTTGTACTTCGTGCGAAAGTCGCCGCCGGGCTGCATCGCCAGCCGTTCGGCGAGCTCGGCCATGTCGACGCGCAGCCGGTCATCGCCGATGATCTGGTCCATCATGTCTTGCAGTTCGCGGCGCTGATCCTCGGGCAGCGAATCCATCACCGCCTGCATCTGGGCCGAGCGGCGCTGCAAATCTTCGATCAGATCGTCCAGCGTGTTGATGCCAGGGCCAAAGAAGTCGCCGTACTTTTCCATGAAGCCGTCGAAGTCCGGTTCGCGCCCCTGTTCGCGGTCGCGCAGCATCCCATTCAGCGCCTGGATCATCTCGCGCATGCGGGCGACATCTTCAGGGGTCATCTGCTGCAACGACTGCTGCATCCCCTGGAAGTATTGCTGCATCACCTGTTGCTGCATCATCTGCAACAGTTCTTGGAACTCTTCGCGTGCCTGGGCATCCATGAAGTCGTAGTTGCTCAGTTCGCGGATCTGTCCCGCTGGGTCGCGCGGCAATTG
>JBBQSR010000157.1:0-8045 GCA_038234855.1 Ktedonobacterales bacterium
TGTTGCCGGGCAACACCCCAGCGTCGCCCTGGCAGCTTGATGGGCCATTGGGGCCGATCAACACCTTGCACTTCACCGTCATCAAACTATGGGAGCAGCCCGTCGCGGATTGGCTGGCTGGTGGCGCGAATGCCGCCCTCATCTTCACGCCCTTGCTCAAAGATGCGACCATTGAGAGCCTGGGGCAAGCGGCGGAGTTGCTGGTGCAATTACCCGACGCGGCAGAACGGGACAACGCGCTCAACTACCTCGTGTTGTTCGCCATCCGCAGATTCAGCCAGCAGGTGGTGACACAGTTCATCAAGGAGCACGCGATGTTAGATCAATTCGTGCGAGAATCCGAGTGGTACAACATCATCCTCGAACGTGGCACCAAAGAAGGCATCGAAAAGGGCATCGAGCGAGGCAAGGCCCAGGGCATCGAGGAGGGCGAGAGGATCATGGCGTTGCGGTTGGCGCACCGCTCGCTTGAGCAACGGTTCGGCACCCTCTCGCCTGAGATGCGTGTCGCGATCGATGGGGCGGAGGACGCGGTGCTAGAGGATATCGTCCTCAACGCCACGGAAGACCTCGCCCAGGTGCGCGCCCGCCTCGGCCTCTAGGGCCAGTCGCAGCCGTGCCGCGTGCAGCCACGCAGCGATGGCAGCGGGGTCGTCGCCGCCCAGCGCGTGCCCCTTCAGTTCCGCTACGACCTTGGCCCATTGCTCGGCGGTGGGGGCATAGCGGGCGTCGCGGGTGAGCAGGTCGCGGAAGACGCGCAGTTCCAGTTCCTGCCGCGTCGCCTCGTTGCGGCCATCCAATTCGCCGGATTCCGGGTCGAAATCGACGGCGTTGAAAAGGTTACGCAAGAGGATGTGCAGCGTCGGCATCGTCCGGCGCACCGCGTCTTCTAGGGCGCGGCGTTCCAACGCGCCAGGGTCGAAGGCCAACGTCCCCGTCAGCGCGATGTCGATGACCGGCGGCCCACCGAATTGATGCAGCGCGCGGTCGGCGCTTGTCGCGTGCTCGCCGCACCACGCGGTGAAGCGCGCCAGCAGCCCCTCGGGGCTGGCGAGGTCATCCACCGCGAAGGACCAGCGCAGGAAGGGCCGTTGTTTGTTCAAGATGTGGCGCGCGGTGTGGTGTGGCGCGTCCTCCGCGTCGTCTAGATGCACCGTCACATCGTAATAGCCACGCTTCCAGGCTGCCTCCTCCGCGCTGACCGTCTCAGTCGAACCGGGGTTATAGAGCCAGTCGTCGAAGGCATAGGGCTTGTGAACGTGGCCGAGCGCGATATAGTCGACCAGGCCGCGCAGCGGATCGAACTGCGTGCGGGTGGGCAGGCCATGCAGATTGGGCACGACGCCATCGACCCCGGTGTGCAGCATCAGCGCCCGATAGCGCACCCCGGCCTGGGCTTCCTCGTCGGCCACGCGCCGCAGTTCATCGCCCACGCGCCCGATGATGGTCGCCGTGCTGCCGCCGTACCACGGCACGCCATAAACGCGCACGCCACCGGGCAGATCGTAGTAGCCGCCTTGTTTCGTCGTGGGCGACCACGGCTCGAAGCGCAGCTCCGTCCCCGTGCTGGTCGCTGATAGCAAGATCAAATCGCCCGACCATGAGAGGAAGTTGAGCCACGACACCTGGGCGTCGCGGAAATGCGCCTTGTCGTGGTTGCCCTCGATGACGAGCGCCGGAATCCCCGCCGCGTGTAACAGCCCAAAGGCATGCTTGGCCTGATAGAGCGTCAGCGCGTCGATGGCGCGTTTGTGAAAGACATCGCCCGCGATGACCACGGCGGCGACCCCCTCCGCGATGGCCGTCTCGACGATGCCGACGAAGGCCTTGGCGAAGTCGTTGTACCGCTCTTGATTTTGATATTGGAAGTTGCCGAGATGCACATCGGCGATGTGGAAGAAGCGGATATCCATATAGCGTCATTCTACCACGCGGTCAGGATGTGGTCGGGTGCTGCTGTTACGCATGCTACGAACGGTCAGATGAGACAGCCATCGCCGCCGCACTCGGCCCCATGTGGGGAAGCCGTCCGTGTGCGTCAGCGATGGCTGGTGATACTCGATGAATTAATCGAGGGTAGCCGCGAGCGTTTGGCCGACGCCAACGGGTGCTGCCGCTGACTCTGCCTCGGTTTTTGCCCGCGCGATGGCATAGATCATCAGCCCGTAGCCGCACTTGGCGAGGACGTCGGCCACACAATAGCCGACCTGCACCGCCACGACCGCCGTCGCGTTCTTCGCGTCACCAACGAAGAGCGGGATCATGAACACGATGGGGTAAAACCCCCACGTGCCGATCAACAAGAAGCGGATGTTGCGCAGCAAGATCTTTGCTGGCCCGACCTCGGCCCCGATGCTCGGCCCCAGCCCGACGAAAAGCTCGTACACGATGTAGAGGAAGGGGATGGTGCTGAGCGCCCCAAAGACGGCGCGCATCGTCGTGGTGGTCGCGATCTCGCCGGGGTAGCCCAGCGCGATCATCGCCGCCGCCGCGACGACCAACCGCGTCGTCAATCCGCCGCGTTTGACCGGGGAGATGCCCATCACCGCGATCAGTTCCGCGATGAGCAGCGGCACGGTGAGGAACCAGTCGACGTAGCGATACGCATCGTTGAAGGGTTTGCCGCTGGTGACGAACGTCCCATTCACGGCGGTGTACGCCGCGTTCCAGCTATCAAAGATGCGGAAGTAATGGTAGCCAGCGATGGCGACCACGATGGCCGCCATGACGAGCGCCCCCCGATAGCGCGGCGCTACCTGGTTGCGACTGAGGACGAAGAAAAGGAACGACGCGAGCATGGCGGCAAATGTGAAGGACAGCAGGTTATACACCAAGCTGTATTCACCCGTGCTGAGTTGAGGCATCTTGGGTGCTCCTTTGTATGGTGAGGCGGCTCTGCGCCAGCAGATGAGTGTGTGACAAACCCTAAACGTGGTGCATAGTTTGTTGCAGCATTGTTCAATGTTTGTCTCATCATGATCGTAAGTTGGACGATCCACAGGGGTTTACCTGAGCCGCGATACACTGAATACCTGAGCTATAACTCGGGTGACAGTCCGCACGAACACCCTTGGGGAAAAGTGGGGGCAAAAAAAAGTGTGGGGATGGCAGGTCTATGGCGCGTTTCCCAGATGTCACCGAGCGAAATATGCTATGCTATCCACAAACATCTGCCGTTTTCGCGAGGGGGTGCCCATGCAGATTTTCCTGGTCGAAGACGAACCTCGTCTCGCGCGCAGCTATGGGCGCAACCTGGAGGAAGAGGGCCACGCCGTCACGATCGTGCATGATGGCGATGCCGCGCTGGACGTGCTGCGCGCCCGACCGCACGCCTTCGATGTGATCGTGCTGGATGTACTGCTGCCGCACCGCGACGGCATCAGCGTCTGTCGCGAACTGCGGGGGATGGGCATCGCCACGCCCGTGTTGCTGCTGACGGCGCTCGGCCAGACCGAGGATAAGGTGCAGGGCCTGGATGCCGGGGCTGATGATTACCTGACCAAGCCGGTGGTGATGGATGAACTGCTGGCGCGGCTGCGGGCGCTGGTGCGGCGCGGCCACAGCGCGGAGGGCGGCGAGGCTGGGGCGACCATCCGCGTCGCCGATCTGGCGCTGGATGTCCCGCGCCACACGGTGCAGCGCGGCGGACGCGATATCGTCCTGACGCCCCAGGAATATCGCCTGCTAGAGATCTTGGCGACGAATGCCAACCGCGTCATGACTCGCCAGCACCTGCAAGAGCGGCTGTGGCCCGAGGGCACCGAGGCTGGCAGCAATGTCCTCGATACCTACATCCATTATCTGCGCGAAAAGATCGACCGTGACGCGCCCGTGAAGCTGATCCAGACGGTACGGGGCATCGGCTTCACGCTGCGCGATGCCCAGGGAGGCACGCGATGACGCGATTTTGGCGATTCCTCACCACCCGCTTGGGCGGGGGGGCCACCACCGAGGCCGACCACCACTTCGCCGCCTCGCGCCGCCGCCTCTTGACGCTGAATCTGGGTGTCGTCTCGGCCATCGTGGTGCTGATGGCGCTGGCCGTCTACGCGACCGAGGCGCACTTCATCGACCGCCAGCTCGATCAGCAGGTGCTGAACTGGGCGCACCATGAAGCGCCGCCCCACTACTTCCAAGAACAGCAAAATATTGCGAAACAGGCGCAGACTGATGATGGGGGCAACCAGCCTGACTTCGCCCCCCTCTACCAACCGACGACCCCAAATGTCTTTTGCGTCGCGCTGGATGCGACGGGCCAAGTGATCTTCGATCCCACCCACATCGGGCGTTTTGGCTTGCCTGATAAGGGGATCGCGCTGACGGCGATGCGGGCGGGCAGCGGCGCGGGTTTCACCACCATCACCCGCAGCGGGCACAGCTTCCGGCTCTATACCGAGGTCATCAACGTCAATGGCCTGGTCGCGGGCGTCCTGCAAAGCGGCATCTCGCTCGACGCCCGCGACGCGCAGTTGGCGGATCTGCTGCGGACGCTGGTGCTCGTCGGGCTGGCGGTGTTGGCCCTGACGGCGGGGGCCAGCCTGATGCTGGCCGACCACGCGCTCGTGCCGACGCGCCAGGCCTTCGCGCGCCAGCAACGCTTCGTCGCCGCCGCCTCGCACGAGCTACGGACCCCCTTGGCGCTCATTCGCTCACAGGCGGAACTGATCGCCCGCCGCGTGCATGGCGCGCGCACGCGTGGCCGCGCCCTTTCCCCCGCCGACAGCGCCACCGTCGATGACGACACCCGCGAGATACTGAGCGAGGTCGACTATATGTCGCGCCTGCTCAGCGACCTCTTGGTGCTGGCACGTTCGCCCGATGAGCGCCAGAGCATCCTGCACGAGCCGGTGGATGTGCGCGCCATCGCGGCTGATCTGGTGGCGAAGACGCGGCTGCTGCCCGTCGCGCAGGACCGCGTCTTGCATCTGGTCGCGCCGTCCGAGTCGGTGTGGGTCATGGGCGACGCGGATCGGCTGCGCCAGTTCATCCTCATCTTGCTCGACAACGCGCTGCAATATACGTCGCCTGGTGGCGAGGTGCGGCTGAGCATCGGCGCGGGGGGCCATGGGCGGGCGCGCATCAGCGTCGCCGACACAGGCGTTGGCATCGCGCCCGCGCACCTGGACCGCATCTTCGAGCCGTTCTTTCGCGCCGACCTGGCCCGTGCCCGCGCGGATGGTCGCGCCAACGCTGGCCTGGGCCTGACGCTGGCCCGCTGGATCGCGGATGCCCACGGGGGCGATCTGGCCGTCGCCAGCACCCCTGGCCAGGGCACGACCTTCACCATTGAACTACCCTTGACGGCGAACGGGATGGACGCGTCCGCCACCCCCATGTCATCCCCGGTGCCCACCGGCTCCATCGCCTGACCGTTTCGCTCCCCCTGTATAATTGGGGGGTAGCGACAACCATCAGCGTCGCGCAGCAGGGAGGCGGCAATGGCGGAACATGTGATCGCGCTGCCCACGGCATCTGGCGCGGGGTGGCCTGGCGGCGGCATGCAGCCCCTGCCCTTCGTTGGGCGCGAGTCGCCCTTGGCGCAGCCACGCATCGCGGTCGTCGGCGTGGGGGGCGCGGGCACCAACGCGCTCGCCCGCGTCGGCCAACTGAGCGGTACCACCGTGCGCCGCATCGCCCTCAACACCGACGCGCAGTCGCTGGCGGGCGCGCATGCCGACGATACCCTCTGTCTGGGCGAGGCGCTGACGCATGGGCTAGGCACGGGCGGCGTCGCCGACCAGGGCGAACGCGCGGCGGAACTGAGCCGCCACCATATCGCAGGATTGCTGCGCGGGCACGACCTCATCTTCGTGTTGGCTGGGCTGGGCGGCGGCACGGGCAGCGGCGCGGCCCCGCTGGTGGCGCGCGTTGGCCGCGACCTGGGCGCGCTGGTGGTGGGCATGGTGATGTTGCCCTTCAGCTTCGAGGGCATCCGGCGGCGTCAGACGGCGGTGGGCGCGCTGGCGGCGATGGCCCGCGCGGCGGATGCGCTGATCGCCTTCCCCAACGATCGGCTGCTCTTCGTCACGCAGGGCGGGCAGGGGATGCAAGAAGCCTTCGTCGTGGCAGATGCCGCCATGCGTCGCGCCATCCTCGGCGTCGTCGAGATCGTCACCATCCCCGGCATCGTCAATGTCGATTTCGCCGATGTGCGGGCCATCCTGCGCGACGCCGGACCGAGCTTGCTGGCGACCGGCTCGGCGCGAGGCACCGACCGCGCCGCGCGCGCCGTGGCTGATGCCATGTCGGGCGGCTGGCTGGCGGCGGATGTGCGCGGGGCACGCCGCGCGCTGGTCAACATCACCGCCAGCGCGGATGTCACGCTAGCCGAGGTGGCGGCGGTGACGGCGCGCGTGGCCGACGCCCTGGCCGCCGATGCGCAGAGCGTTTTTGGCGCGGTGATTGACCCATCCCTGACTGATGATTTGCGCGTGACCCTCATCGCTGGCGGCATTCCCCCGCTGGGCTAGCGCGTTCGTCGCTGTGTAGCCGGGAGCGATGGCCCCGCCAAAGATGCCACCGCCATTGCTGAGCGACTGCCCGTCGATGGTGGCATCATCGATCAGCCACGCGTCGGGGGCCGTAGCAACCATCGTCAACACCGTGCCGTGCGTCAGGTCGCCATAGAAGGCGTGAGTCGTCACCTTGCCGCTGAGCGTGCCCGATTGATTATCCGCATTCAGGGCGAAGTCCCCCGCGTGGCAGCCGCTGATGTCGCCCGTCAGCCGCGTCGCCGTCCCCACGCTGTCACCAAAGGCGCTGGCGCTGCCGATGGCCGCCTGAGCACTGGGGGTGAACTGCGCAAAGGCCGTGTTATAGTCCTTCTTCACCAGCGCCGCGCAGAAGGTTCGCGCGGTGATGCGCGACAGCAGCGAGACATCCGGTGAGGCGGTGATGGCAGCCATGCCCGTGGTCGCCGCCGCCAGCGTCACCGTTTCGTCATCGCCCGCGTTGCGGCTGAGCGTCAGGTGGCCCGTCGCGGTGCCATCCGCCGCCGTGTCGACGCCCGTGGTCGTGCAACCGTTCGCCTTGCCCGCCGCCGCATCGACCTCGCCCGCCACACTGGCATACGTGTCTGATGACCCCAGGTGCCCCTGCACCGTCGGCGCGAGCAGGGCATAGGCCGCGCCATATTGCCCGCCCACGACCGCCGCGCAGTAGCGCCGCAGCGTGGCCCGCGCCGCCAGCGACGGCTCGGGATATTCGCTGATGCGCCAGCCCGCCGCGCCCCGGCTCAGGTGCCAGGTGAGCGTCTGCGCGCCCGCCGTTTGGCGCGTCAGCGTCACGGGCACCGTCGCGGTCGTGCCGCTGGTCGTCGCCTTGCCCACGACGCAGCCCGACACCGTCCCCGCCTGGGCATCCAGGTCTTTGCCGAGGGCGACATAGTCCGCGCTGGCGAGGCTCGCCGTCAGCGCGGCGTCCCACAGCGCATAGCCCTGGGCATAGTTCGCGCCCTGCACCGCGCGGCAATAGCTGCCCGCTGTCGTCGCGGCGGAGTCATTGACGCCCGCCACGCCGCCCGCCCGATGCGTGGCGACGAAGGCGACGCCGCCCATCACCGCCAGCAGGGCCAGCGCGCTCACCGCCGTGACGCCCGCGCGCACCACGCCGCGCCGTGCCCGCAGCGGCGGCGGCGGGGCCAGCGGCGGACCATCCGGCGTGTAGGGCGAGGTCATCGGCCACACCGAAACGGCTAGCGGCTCTTGCGGTTCGGTCAGGTTCGCCTCGCTCTCGGGACCATGCGGGGTCGTCAAGGCATCGTCATACAGCGCGGGTGTGCTCTGGGGCGTCGTCAAGCCATCATCCTCAGCATGCGGGAAACTCATCGGGGCGGGCATCCTCTCATCAACAACAGCAACGATATCTTCCCTATCATAGCGTATCGTGCCCCGTGATTCGCTGCGAATGGGACCGGTTTTTCGCTCGTTCGGGGCCGTCGTGACCGCCACTGTGGCCGATTACCGGAATCAGTGAAGCGCGACCGCAGGATATCATCAAACGCCCGCCGTCGCACGCAACGACCTCACCCCGCCAGCGCCGCCGCC
>JBBQSR010000158.1:0-8027 GCA_038234855.1 Ktedonobacterales bacterium
GGTTGCGCTCGGCGTCGGCCTGCACGACCTCCAACGCCTTGATGGTGATCTGGTCGTTGCCCATGCGCCCGCCCATGCGCGTGCCCTTGAGCACGCGGCCTGGCGTGGTGCCCGCACCGATGGAGCCGGGGGCGCGCAAACGGTCGGACTGACCGTGGGTGCGCTGACCACCGTGGAAACCATGGCGCTTCATGACGCCCTGGAAGCCCTTACCTTTGCTCGTGCCGATGACATCAACGAAGTCACCGACGGTGAACATCTCGGTGTCGACCACCTGGCCGATGGTCACTTCGTCGTCGCCTTTGGTTTCGACTTCGCGCAGCACCTGGAAGGGACCCAGGCCGCCGCCCGCGCGCCCACGCCGCCGCTCAGCGGTGCCGCGTGCGGTGGAGGTCGTTTGCTCGGCCTCGCCTTCGGTCGTCTCGCTGGCATCGTCGGTCTCCGCCGCCACACCAGACTCGCCGCGTGCGCGGGCGGCCTGGCGCGTCTTGGCGCGTTCCTCTTGGCGGCGCTTCTTTTGCGCCTCAAGCTGGGGCAGGTTGTGCCCCAGGTGGCCCAGTTCGGGGCGCTTGGCGTTTTTCTTGGTGCCGAAGCCGATCTGCACGGCCTCGTAGCCATCGGTGGCGACGGTCTTGATCTGCGTGACGACGCAGGGACCGGCCTCGATGACCGTGACCGGGATGGAATTGCCCGTCTCGGTGAAGATCTGGGTCATGCCCACTTTGCGACCCAGGATGGCAGTAAGCATTGGTGCTTGCCTCGCTTTATGTATTTGGTCTCGATGCGCTGGCCCGTTGCCCACGCGCACCCCACCACCGTCGTCTGACGATGGGGTTGCCCATAAAGCGTTCGCAGGAAGTGAAGCTCAACGCGAGTTGCTTCCCCGCTGGGAAGACGTACCCCGGCATCGGTCACAGGGACCGCGAGATACGCAGCCGCGTCAATGCGGCTTTCCTGGCATCTGCACGCTTCATCTCGCGCGAACGCGCTAGAGCTTGATCTCGATATCCACGCCGCCCGGCAGGTTCAGTTTCGTCAACTGCTCCACCGTCTTGCCTGTGGGTTCGAGGATGTCGATCAGGCGCTTGTGCGTCCGAATCTCGAATTGCTCGCGCGAATCCTTATCGATGAAGGGGGAGCGCAAGACCGTGAACTTCTTAATCTGCGTCGGCAGGGGAATCGGTCCCGACACCGTCGCGCCCGAGGCTTCCGCCGTCTCGACGATCTGCTTCGCCGAGGCGTCGAGGATGTGGTGGTCGTAGGCGCGCAGGCGAATGCGGATACGCCGCTTTGCTGGTTTCGACATGAATAACTCTCTTTACCATCACAAAAATGGTGCGAATTGGGGGGAACAATTGATCATACCGCATGCTCCCCTCCGTGGGCAAATCACTAGCCCGACTAGGCCCCACGAGAGAGGGATACAGGCGATTGCCTGTATCCCTCATTGTTACTGCTGGCCCGCGCGTGCCGCCAGGCGACCGGCGGACTTGGCGATGATCTCTTCGGCCACGTTGCGCGGCACCTCAGCATAGTGCGAAAACTCCATGCTGCTCGACGCGCGACCGCTGGTCATCGACCGCAGGTCATTGATATACCCGAACATCTCGGATATCGGCACATTGGCGCGCAGCACCTGGGTGCCGCCACGCTCGTCCATGCCGGTGATCTGGCCGCGACGGCGGTTCAGGTCGCCCAGCACATCACCATAGAAGTCCTGCGAGGTCACGACCTCCACCTTGAAGATCGGTTCCAGCAAGACCGGCTTCGCCTTACGGGCTGCTTCACGGGCACCCATCGACCCTGCCGTCTTGAAGGCCATTTCGTTGGAGTCCACCTCGTGATACGAGCCATCATAGATGGTCGCACGCACGTCGATGACGGGATACCCCGCGATGACGCCGCCCTCCAGGGCCTCACGAATGCCTTCTTCGGCAGGCTTGATGTACTCGCGCGGCACGACGCCACCGACGATGGCGTTGACGAACTCGTAGCCTTTGCCATGCTCCAGCGGTTCCAGCCGCACCCACACGTCGCCGTACTGGCCGCGCCCGCCCGACTGGCGCACGAAGCGCCCCTCGGCCTGCGCCGTCTGGGTGATGCTCTCGCGGTAGGCCACCTGGGGTTTGCCCTGGTTGGCCTCCACTTTGTACTCGCGGAACATGCGGTCGATCAGCACTTCCAGGTGCAGCTCGCCCATGCCCGAGATGATGGTCTGGCCCGATTCCTCGTCCGTCCGTACGCGGAAGGTCGGGTCTTCCTCAGAGAGGCGCGACAGCGCGATGCCCATCTTGTCTTGGTCGCCCTTCGTCTTCGGCTCGATGGAGATCGAGATCACCGGTTCGGGGAAGACGATGTTTTCCAATTGGATGGGATGGTCGGGGTCGCAGATCGAGTCACCCGTGAAGGTGTCTTTCAGGCCAACCGCCGCGCAAATGTCGCCCGCGTAGATCTCGTCGATGTCTTCGCGGTGGTTCGCGTGCATCTGCAACAAGCGCCCGATGCGCTCGCGCTTGCCCTTCGTCAAGTTCATGACGTAGGACCCCTTCGACATCTTGCCGGAGTAGACGCGCATATAGGTCAGGCGGCCATACGGGTCCGCCACGATCTTGAAGGCCAACGCGGCGAAGGTGCCGTCATCGCTCACCAGCAGTTCGTGCTCTTCGCCCGTGTCGGGGTTGATGCCCTTCGGCGGGGGAATTTCGAGCGGCGACGGCAGGAAGTAGATGACCGCATCCAGCATCGCTTGCACGCCCTTGTTTTTCAGGGACGAGCCGCACAACACCGGAATCAACTTGCCCGCGATGGTCGCTTTCCGCAACGCCGCGCGCAGTTCATCCGCTGAGATGTCTTCGCCTTCGAGGAACTTCATCGTCAAGGCTTCGTCGGTTTCAGCGATCTTCTCGATCATGAGGTCGCGGTGCTTTTTCACCTCGTCCACCAGGTTCGCGGGGATCTCGACCGACTCCGACACCTTGCCGAGGTCATCGGTGAAGATGATCGCCTCATTGGTGATGAGGTCCACGAAGCCCTTGAAGTCGCTCTCGCGGCCAACGGGGATCTGGATCGGCAGTGGGTTGCCATTCAGGCGATCCACGATCATGCCGACTGTGCGCCAGAAATCCGCTCCCGTGCGATCCATCTTGTTGATAAAACAGATGCGCGGCACCGAGTACTTGTCGGCCTGACGCCACACCGTTTCGGATTGCGGCTCCACACCGGCCACGGCATCGAAGACCACCACGCCGCCATCCAGCACGCGCAGCGAGCGTTCGACCTCCACCGTGAAGTCCACGTGACCTGGAGTGTCGATGATGTTGATGCGATGGTCTTTCCAAAAGCAGGTCGTCGCGGCAGAGGTGATGGTGATGCCGCGCTCTTGCTCTTGCACCATCCAGTCCATCGTCGCCGCGCCCTCATGGACCTCGCCGATGCGATGGATCTTTTTGGTGTAGAACAAGATGCGCTCCGTCGTCGTCGTCTTGCCAGCGTCGATGTGCGCGATGATGCCGATGTTACGGGTACGTTCGAGCGGATATTCTCTGGGCATAATCCTCACCGTTTGTAGGAAGCATAGGCCTTGTTAGACTCGGCCATGCGATGAATCTCTTCTTTTTTGCGGATGGTCGCCCCCTGCATGGTGGCGGCATCCATGATCTCTGATGCCAGCTTCTCGGCCATCGAGCGACCCTTGCGGGCGCGAGAGGCGGTGATGAGCCAGCGCATCGCCAACGCCCCACGGCGTTCGCGACGGATCTCGATGGGCACCTGATAGGTCGCGCCACCGACGCGACGCGGCTTCACTTCGACATTCGGCGCGGCGTTGCGCAGCGCCTGCTCGAAGATCTCGATGGAGGGGCGGCGCAACCGCTCATCCGTCGTGGTCTTGACGCGCTCGTCGATGAGGTCCAGCGCCCCATAGACGATACGCTCCGCCAGGCTACGCTTGCCATCCATCATGATGCGCCCAATGAACTGGGTCATGTTGATGTTGCTGAACTTGGCATCCGGGACGATGGGACGCCGAACCACTTTACCTCGTCGAGACATAGACGCATGTTCCTTCCAATGGACGTACCCCACCCAAAGGGGCGGTCGGGTTACGCATTGTGGAGTGATGCCCACGCTCACGCGCGGGAGATCGCTGACGCCCTTACAGGCGTTTGGCCAGATGCACAACCACCGACCTGGCCGCACGTGCGCGGCTGGTTTCTGGCGGAAGTCGAGCGGCGGGGTGCCGTGGAACGGGCACCCGGATCGCCGATCACCTCTAGTGTAGATTGTACGCTATATGCACGGTGTACGCGAGGGTAGGGACCAGAAAGCGTTATTTTTTCTTCGCGGCGACCGCGCCCGCCTTCGGGCGCTTCGCGCCGTACTTCGAGCGGCCCTGGCGGCGCTTGTCGACGCCCTGGCTATCCAGCGTGCCGCGCACGATGTGGTAGCGCACGCTGGGCAGGTCCTTCACGCGACCACCACGGATGAGGACCACAGAGTGCTCTTGCAGGTTGTGGCCTTCGCCGGGGATGTACGCCGTGACTTCCATTTGGTTCGACAGACGCACGCGGGCGATCTTGCGCAGCGCCGAGTTGGGCTTTTTGGGCGTCATCGTGCGCACCTGGGTGCACACGCCACGCTTGAAGGGCGCGCCCTCGGACTTCTGCGGCTTATTTTTGAGCGCATTGAACGAGAATTGCAGCGCGGGCGCTTTATTCTTTTTGTCTTTGTTGGTGCGGCCTTTCCGCACCAGTTGATTGATTGTGGGCACGAACTCGCCTCCACCAGTAATTTCGCGGACGATCAAAAGAGCGCGCCAGGGGCGCGATACCGGGGGATATCATTGCGGGCAGCGTTGCCGAGAGGCACGCTTGCCCTGTGAGGGGATGTGCCCTGCTGAAGACCCAGTGAAATGATACCCGTGCAATTCAACAGGTTATCACGTCGCAAGCCTTTTGTCAAATGTCATGGGCCGTGTGGGGGGGCGGGCGCAACGAGGTGCCCCACTCATTTCGCGCTCTGGGCCGAAAGAGTGGGGCACCTCAGCATTTTTGGTGAACCCGGCTACTCGCGCCGGGGGAGGGGCCACGCATCGTCGTTCCTCCTTGAACTGGCCGGGGGACGCCCGTTACTTCGCTTGCCTGAAACGGCTCATTCCGTATCGGTGGTAAGAGAGAGTATACCAGACCCATCCAAAGATTACAAGGGGTATAGCAGAACCATTCGCGGGGGGAACATTGGGCATGCTGCACAAACCGCTCGCTCATTGGGCCATGAAGCCGCCCCAAAAGATCGCCACACGTTCGCGTAGGGGCCGATTTTCGCTCTCTTGCAGGTAGGGGTCGCGTGCCCACAGCGTCTCGGCGGCTTCGCGCGAGCGCGCCACCAGCGGGGCATCGGTCAGCTCGGCCACGCGCAATTCAGGCAACCCGCTCTGGCGCGTCCCAAAGAACTCGCCGGGGCCGCGCAGCCGTAGATCTTCCTCCGCCAGCCGCAGCCCGTCAGTGGTCGACTCCACGGCGATCAGCCGTTCGCGAGCGGTCTGGCTGGCGTCCTCGCTGAGCAGATAGCAATACGACTGCTCCTCGCCGCGCCCGACACGCCCCCGGAACTGGTGTAACTGCGCCAAGCCAAAGCGGTCGGCATCTTCGATCAGCATCACCGTCGCGTTAGGGACGTCCACGCCGACCTCCACCACCGCCGTCGCTACCAAGATGTCGATCTCGCCATCGCGGAAACGCCGCATCGTCGCATCCTTCTCAGCGGATTTCAGGCCTCCATGCACCAGCCCTACCCGCAGATGCGGAAAGACCTCGGTACGCAGCCGCTCGTATTCCGCGACCGCCGCCCGCGCCTCTAGCACCTCGGATTCCTCGATGAGCGGGCAGATGATGTAGGCTTGCCGCCCCTGCGCGACCTCGTGCGCCACCAGGGCATACGCTTCCTCGCGCCGTGCCCCCGCGCGCCAGAGCGTGATGATGGGCTTACGTCCGCGCGGCATCTGGTCGATGACCGACAGGTCGAGGTCGCCATAGACCGACAAGGCCAGCGTGCGCGGGATGGGCGTGGCGGTCATCACCAGCAGATGCGGCGATTCCGCGCCGCCCTTGCGCCGCAGCAGTTCGCGCTGCGCCACACCGAAGCGGTGCTGCTCATCCACCACCGCCACGCCCAGCCGCGCGAAACTGACGCCTTCTTGGATGAGCGCGTGCGTGCCGACGACGACCTGCGCCTGGCCCGACTCGACCTGTGCCAGCGCCTCGCGCCGCTGTGCCGCGCGCTGGCTGCCGATGAGCGCCGCCACGGTGATGCCAAAGGGGGCCAGCATCCGCCCCAGCCCCCGCGCGTGCTGCTCCGCCAGGATCTCGGTGGGGGCCATGATCGCGCCCTGGTAGCCACACAGCACCGCTGCCAGCATCGCCGCCGCCGCCACCACCGTCTTACCCGACCCCACGTCGCCCTGCACCAGGCGGATCATCGGTTGCGGTCGTGCAAGGTCGTGCAGCACCTCACGGATGACGCGCTGCTGCGCCCCCGTCAAGGCAAAGGGCAACGATTCCTCGAAGCAATGGGCCATGGCGAACTGCTCTCCCCACAAGCCCCCGCCGAGCGGCGCGCTCATCGCGGGCAGCGGCGCGGTGGAACCACCCGCCACCTGTGCCACCGCCATCTCCGTCGCCAAGATGCGCCCCGCCTCTGGCACGATGACCGGCGCGGCGGGTCCCGTCTGCCAATTCGCCCGCCGCGCCAACATCCCAAGCTGAATGATGAAGAGTTCGTCGAAGGCGAGCCGCTGGTGCGCACGTTCCAGGGATGCGGCATTCTCGGGGTAATGATATTCCGCCAGCGCGAGGGGCAGCGCCATCAGTGACGCCGACTGGCGCACCGTGATGGGCAGGTAATCCGCCACCAGGCTGGCGCAGCGGTCGGCGACCCACTTCGTCGCGCGGCGCAGCGCCTTCACGCTCAGCCCCTCGGTCAGGGGATAAACGGGCACCAGACGACCCGTGTTGACCAGATCGCCGCTCTCGGTCAACTCGTGGCTCTTGACGGTGAACTGCACCGCGTTGCCGAAGCGTTGCTTGACGCCCGTGATGACGATCTGTGCCCCGCGCACCAGTTGCTTTTGCAGATAGGGCTGGTTGAACCACACCGCGCGGATCGAGCCAGACTCATCCGAGATGCGCGCGATGGTGCGAACGGTCTTGCTGGACCGCACATTCTCGACCTCCCAGACAATGCCGAGCGTCGTCACCGTCGCGTCGAAGGGCAGGTCGTTGATCTTTTGCAGAGACGAGAAGTCCAGGTGTTCGCGCGGCAGATGGTACAGCAGATCGCGCACCGTGCGGATGCCCAGCCGCCCCAGCTTCTCGGCCATCGCTGGACCGACACTAGGCACCGCCGTCACGTTGGCATCCAGCAGATATTCGCCGACGGGGGGCGCTGACTTGGTCGTCGCGGCCTTCGGTTTAGGCGGGATAGACGATTGCGCGGGCGCGATGGATTTCGGCGGGACGGGCGATTGCACAGCCACGCTAGATTTCGGCGCTGGCACGGCGGGTTTGGGCGTGGGGGTCGGGGCCGCCGGGTGCGCTGGCGCTGCTGCTGGGGCGGGTGCCCGCACCGAGGGAGGTGCCGGTGTGGCTTGGCTGGTCGCCAGCAGCGCCAGCGCGGCGCGTACCTGGACGACACGCTGCATCTCGTCCAGCGTGCCATAGTCGGCGAACATCGTGGCCAACCGTTCCGCGTGCGGGTGCCCCGCCGTCCGCGCCTCAGCGGCCCAGTTCGCGAAGAAGCGCGCCAGGCCGCCGGGCCGTACCGCCACATCCCCATGGTTGGTGCGCTGCTCGTGCTGCAAGATCTTCCGCGCGCGTTCGTCCATCACCATCATCTGTTGCCGTTCCTCCCGCATCCTCTCATTATAATTCATGGGCGCGGGAAACGGGCGGGCATCACCCAAGATGGGTAGGCTATCTGGCCAAGGCGCTAAAGTTCACGAGAGGTGAGCAACCACCACAGATGTGATTTGA
>JBBQSR010000159.1:0-8020 GCA_038234855.1 Ktedonobacterales bacterium
AGCCAAAGAGCATCACCGCCGCCAGCCCACGCAACGTCCACGAGCCGACGCGCATGCGCAGTTGCCGCCCCGCGCGCCACTGCGTCGATGGCGCGTTCAGCCGCAGGGGAATGTTGGAGACGGTGGGGATCTTTTCGATGGGCATCTCATTCAAGATGCGCCCATCCACCGCCGCCATGCCCGCACCCGCCACCGCCGCCGAGTAAGACTGCATCGAAACGCTGCGACGGCGCGACACTTGGTTCTGGCCCGCCGCCTCTGCTGGGGCGCGCGCTTCCGCCGCGCGGGGGTCGGCGACGGCGACCAGCAAGGCGGTGTAGCGATGGCGTTCGCGGCTCCACTGCACCTGGGTGGCGATCTCGCGCGACTGGCGCATGAAGCGCGTGCGCGTCTCGGGGTGGCGTGCCAGCCATTCGATGCGCGCCGCCAGGTCGCCGACATCGCCCGAGTCGAAGACGAGTAGGGTACGCGGATCGAAGTAGAACTGGCTCGCCTGGGTGCGCACACTAATGGCGGGCACCCCTAGCCCCAGGCTTTCTAGCACGCCCTCTGGCAGCAGCAGATCGCTCAGGGGGTCGCGCGGGACGGAAACGACATTGGCATGCGCCTGGGCCAGGAAGGCGGGCAGCGACGCGGCATCCATGTCGCCGCCGAGCAGCACATGCTGTGTCGCGTCCAGGCTGCGCACCAGGGCTTCGAGCTGCGTCTGACGCGCGGGGGGGCTGGCGATCCACAGCAGCACCCCTGGAAGCCGCTCGCGCAGCGCCGCCACCGCGCGGATGGGCGTCTCGTAGTCGAATTGCTCATCTGGGTGGCCATAGCAGACCAGCAAGAAGCGGTCGGCGACGCTGGGGTGCCGCGCTACATTGAGTACCTGGCCGAAACGTTCTTCCTCGGGGGCGCGATAGATGACGGTGATCTTCTCGGGCGCGCACCCCCGGCTGATGTAGCGTACGCGCAATGGCTCACTGACGGCGATGACGTGGTCGACGTAGTCGACGACCAGTTGCTCCATCACCACGGCGGCACGCACGCGCCAGTGCTGGCGGGCTAGCCCCACATCAGCCATCAGCCGCTCGGGGCCAGCGTCGGCGGCATCTAGCACGATCTTGGCACCCAACAGGTGCGCCAGCCAGGTGGTGAAAACAAAGGCCCCCGTCGACCCCGTCACCTGTATGCCCTGGTAGCGTCGCGCCAGATGCGCCGCCGTGATGGCGACCGTCGCCCGCACCCAAAACAGCAGCGCCCCGAGCGACGCCCCCGGATGGGGTGCCGCCCCCAGTGAGCGCACCAGCACCCGCCCGCCGCCGAACTCGCTCGTCAGGGCGGGCCATGTCGGCGCGATGACCTCGACCGCGTGGCCAGCGCCCGCCAGCGCCTTGGCTTCGCGCACCACCTGCGCGAGACTCGCCGGGTCCGCGCGGCGACAGACAATGGCGAACGACGTCATGAGGCAACATCCTTTGGGCAAGAAGAAACAACAATGCCAGCGTTTGGTAGAACCCGATCAGGCGAAGGGACTGAGGTTCTGCTTTATGATAGCAGAGATCGCCCCAGGGCGACATAGCCATTTTGGAAGTACTACACGCTATTCATACGTCTGCGGCCAAATCACAGTTTATCACATGGTCTGATGCCACTGTGTACCCCGTTCGCCGCGCATCGCTTAGGCGGCACGAAGCGTAAAGACCGTTATCTCTGGACGACAACTGAAGCGCACATGCGGGCTCAACATGCCTACACCACGATTGGTATATTGCATCATCGTGCCAACCTGATAACGCCCTGCAACATATTTCTTGCCCCACCGTACGGTGTGGACAGGGCCAAAGAAGGGAATACGTACCTGCCCACCATGTGAGTGCCCCGACAATTCCAGGTCGAAGCGCCCCGTCGCTGCGCTGACATCCGCGAAATCGGGTTCATGGGCCAGTAAGATGGCCGCGCCAATCGCGGGCAACTGCCCAATGACCGCATCCAACTGCGGATCACCAGCCCAGATGTCATCGACCCCGGCGATGTGAAGCACAGCATTCCCACGCACAAGCGTATGGATCGCGTTCGTCAGATCGATCATGCCGCTATCATGGATGACATCGCGAAGGATGCTCGCACCAGACCAATGATCGTGATTCCCCAGGATCGCCACGACCCCATCGTGTGCCTGCAAGCCACTGAGCGTGGTGGTGAGGTCCGGCGCATAGGCGGCGGCATCATAGGTGACGTAATCCCCTGTGACAGCGACGAGGTCGGGTTGCTGGGCATTCACCGTGTGCACGATCTCGGTCAACCGCGCTGGGGTCATCCAATTATCCATATGGATATCACTGATCTGCACGATGCGGTAGCCAGTGAAGGCGGCATCCAGACGGGGTAAGGCGAGTGGCACATGGACCACATCCAGCCAACTCGGCTCGACGAAACGGGCATAGAGACCCGTTCCCCCGCCAGCGACAGCGAGACCGGCAACGCCAACCCCGGCACGGCGGAATAGTACGCGGCGTGATATGGGCAATGCTCCATTCATCGTCTTCCTCCTTGCTAGAGCATATAGGCGCAAAATGAGATAGCAATGAAATGAGCGCTTTTGCCTTCCAGTCACTACGCTCTCTATTCAACCATCGTCAACCATCGCGCTGGACACTACCGTACCAAAGATAGCAGAAACTCGACGCCAGATACGGAAGACGTTCGCTTTTTTCGTACCTGACGTCGAGTTCATGGTTTTCGTATCCGATTGTCGTCAGCCGCCTCAGCGAAAGGCGACGCTACCGCACGGGGGCCACGTCGCGCACGGCGGACTTCACCGCGTCGGCCACGCGCTCGACCTCGGCATCGGTCAGCTCGGGGAAGAGGGGCAGCGAGAGGATCTGCTTGGCGTACTGCTCGCTGATGGGGAACTGACCCTCTCGATAGCCCAGATGCGCCGTCACCGGCAACAGATGCAGCGGGATGGGATAGTGGATGCCGGTTTCGATGTCGGCTTCCAGCAACTTGGCCTTCACTTCGTCGCGGTTGGGCGTGCGGATGACGTAGACGTAGTTCACTTCTTCGTAGCCGGGGAAGCGTTTCGGCGTCACTACCGCGTCGCCCAGCAACTCGGTGTAGCGCGCGGCCCAGTGACGGCGCGCGGCGTTGTACTCCGCGAGATGGCGGAACTTGATGCGGAGGATCGTCGCCTGCATCTCGTCCAGCCGCGAGTTGAAGCCGAGGATCTCGTGCTTGTAGCGCGTGGCGGGGTTCGCGCCGTGCTGGCGCATCATATCGACCTTCAGCGCGATGTCGTCATCATTCGTGGTGAAGATGCCGCCCTCGCCGTAGCCGCCGAGGTTCGTGGTGTAGTACAGGCTGAAGGCAGCGGCATCACCGATGCCACCGACGCGCCGCCCCTTGTATTGCGCGCCCTGCGCCTGCGAGCAGTCTTCCAGCACGACGATGCCCTTGGGCCGTGCCATCTCTAGGATCGGGTCCATATCCGCCGCCAGACCGTACAGATGGACGGGGACGATCACGCGCGTGCGGTCGGTGATGGCTGCGCGGGTCTGCTCGATATCCATATTGTAGGTATCGGGGTTGATGTCGACGAAGATGGGCGTCGCGCCGACCGCCAAGATCGCCTCAACCACCGCGACGAAGGTATTCGCGGGGGTGATGACCTCGTCGCCCGCACCGATGCCATAGGCGTACATCGCCAGTTGCAGCGCGTCGGTGCCGTTGTCCACACCCTTCGCGTGCTTGGTGGCGCAAAACTCGGCCCACTCCGCCTCAAAGCCGCGCGTGTTGGGGCCGAGGTTCAGGTTCATCTCGCTCATCACGCCGTCGAGCGCGGCGAGGATCTCTTCGCGCAGCGGCGCATATTGCCGCCGCAGGTCAACCAATTTCAGGCGTTCAGCCATGTTCTTCTGGTATCCTTTACTGCTGTACTAGGGGAGATGTTTCTTGGACGCGAAAGGCGCGAAATTCCACGAAATACGCGAAAGGGACAAGAACGCGCGAAGAAGCACCATCGCGCATATCGTGTCTTTTCCCTCGGTGTCGCTTCATCTCGTGTCCGATCAACTTTTCTTCGCGTCTTTCGTGGAATTTCGCGCTTTTCGCGTCCGATCTTGTCCTCTAGAAGTTCGTGTCGATGTAGATGCCGCCCTGGGCGATGGAGTCATGGGCGGCTTCGAGCGTGCGAACGACCGTCAGGCCCACCTCGCCGCTGCTGCGTGGCGCTTTGCCCGTGCGGATGGCCTCTGCGAAGTGCTGGCACTCGACGGCTAGGGGTTCGCTGCCCTGCACGAAGGGGATGACGATCTCGCCGTAGCGGTACGACAACTGGAACTCGCCAAAGGTCGAGGCGTAGTCGGGGCGGTCCACCCCACGATCATACACCTTGATCTTTTCGTTGCCCGCCGTGTCATCATAGCAGACCATGCGGCGGTCGCCAACGATGGTGAAGCGGCGCTCTTTGTTGGGGTTGAGCCAACTGACGTGGACGTGGGCAATGATGTTTTCGGGGTACTTCAGGTCGATGTAGGCGACGTCGATGAGGCCGTCGTGCACGCACGAGGCCCCACGCGCGCTGACCGCCTGTGGCTTCATACCCATGATGTAGTTGATCATCGACAAGTCGTGCGGGGCGAGATCCCAGATGACATCCGCGTCGCGGCGAAAGATGCCCAGGTTCAGGCGACTGGAATTGATGTAGTAGGTGCGGCCCAGCTCACCCGAGATGTGCAACTGACGCAGATATTCAACCTCGGGGCTATACTCGAAGGTATGTCCGACCATCAGCACCAACTCCTTTTCGGCGGCCAGCGCGATCAACTCGCGCGCCTCAGCCGAGGCCCCAGTGAGCGGCTTTTCGACCAGCACATGCTTGCCCGCCGCGAGGGCCTGGCGCGCCAGGGCGAAATGGGTGCCCAACGGTGTGGCGATATAGACGGCGTCGATGTCGGGGTCGTCCAGCACCCGCGCCGTCTCATTGGTGGTGGCCAGCCCCGGATGGTTGCGCTCCGCGTCAGCCAGGCGCTTCTCAGACAGGTCGGCCAACAGCACGACCTCGGCGTTTTCTTGGCGGGCTAGGTTGCGCAGCATCAGCGGCCCCCAGTACCCGTAGCCGATTTGGCCAAAACGCAATAGCTTGTGCGTGGCGGATGCGGTGACGACGTCCGCTTTACCGAGCGGCAATGACATGAACAGCCTCCCCTGTGGCCCCGGCGTCTCTCTGGCACCCGAGCCAACCTTCCGTGCGTTGATGAATGTCGATGCGGTCCTTTGCCGTGTGCGCCAGCAATGGCAAACGCGCATCCACTGAAACTGAATGCGGGTGTGCATGGCGGTATGCTGACCATCATACTAGAGTGTAACGATTTTAGCAACGGTTTGGGTGAGGGGGGGGGGGAACACCGCCAATTCGCGGGGAATTTCCGGCACACGCGGCGCGAGATGCCCCTGCGGCGGGCGGGGGAGCCAACTGTGGCCCCGCCCTCACTTGCCGCCGCTGCGTCCCAGGACTACGCCGAAGGTCAGCACGATCAACTTCAGGTCTAGCCAAATGCTCCCATCGGTGACATAATTCAGGTCCATCGATACCAGCGTCTCGAAGTCTACCTTGCTGCGGCCATAGACCTGCCAGATGCCCGTCAGGCCGGGCGTCACCAGCAAGCGATAGCGGTGGCGATAGCGATATTGCTCCACCTCGTAGCGCAGCGCCGGGCGCGGCCCCACCAAACTCATATCCCCCTTGAGGATGTTGAAGAGTTGGGGCAACTCATCGATGCTGGTGGCGCGGATGAAGCCGCCCACCCGCGTGATGCGCGGATCGCGTTGCAGCTTATAGGCGTTGTTCGAGTCGCCGATCTGCTGGCCTTGCATGAATTTCTCGATGGCGGCGCGGTGCACGGCATCATTCGAGTCCGTGCGCATGCTGCGAAATTTCAGCACCTTGAACGGCTTGCCGTTTTGGCCGATGCGCTCTTGCTTGAAGAGTGACGGGCCTTTGGAGTCAAGCCGCACGATGACCGCCACGATGGCCAGGATCGGCGAAAGCAGGATGATGGCGATGCCCGCGACGAGGAAGTCGAAGACGCGCTTGAGGGCGTAGTTTCGGCGGGCGCGGGGCACGACGGTGGGGGGCAGCAAAAAGGTTCCGCTGTGGCGCGCGTCGGCCTCGCCCGAGCGTTCTTCGAGCCAGCGGGCGGCTTCGTTGAGTTGCTCGATCTGCGCGTTTAGGCTGGCGGGCGTCACCGGGGGGGTATCGGTCGAGGACATGGGAGCTTCTCGCTTTCCACTGGCTACGGGGCCACGCCACCGTTGGTCGCGCGCCGCACAGCCGAGCGCCCACAGCGCCACTGCTGGGCCGCCGAAATAGGCCAGGATCACATGGGTTGTGTCTCACACAGGATAGCATAGGTGCTCGGATGAAGCAAGACGCGCTGAACCAGATGTCCTATCGGGCTGATAGCCGCCCCCTTGTCTGCGGGCCGCGCCGCCCTGGCGCTGATGAAAGTCCTGGCGCGTTGTCACCCCCTGTGCCGATGCCCCATACTGCATGCTGATATGCTGAGGAAGGGAAGCGTCGTCACGCGGGCGGGCGCGGGGGCACGCGTCATTTTTCGTCTTGCCGAGGAAACGGCTGGCCAGCCGACGAGATGAGCGCCTTTCTCATTGTTCCCTCAGATTCTTGCTGTATACTACGCCGAAGACGGATTATTTGCATGCGTAAACCGAAACAACGCAAATCGCAGCGGGCACGCCGCGCCGCCCAACGGGCCGGTACGGAGTCTCCCCGCCGCGCGGCGAAAAGGACCGACCGAGTGGCAGTCGTGGAAGAACCAGAGGATGTCCCCACCCCGACCGGCGATGACCTCCCCCAGGGGGCGTTGCGGAGGGGGCAATATGGCGCGGCACCGAGCACGCCCGTGCCCACGCTGCCCCGTGACCAATGGGGCAAGGCCCCCGACACGGTCGCGCTGGCCGCGCTCGACCCGCCCCGCACCCAGCCCGCCCTCGTGCGACGCGCCCAGCAGGGGGCACGCACCTATGCGAGCGAGGTGCGGCAGGCGGTGGACGAGGTGCGCCCGTGGCTGCGCTCGGGCATGCAGCGCACCCGCGCCCCCAGCCGCCGCGCCGTGCGCACGCTGGTGGTGCTCTCGGTCGCGCTGGTCTTGGTCATGGGCGTCGCGGGGAGCGGCATCGGGGCCATCGCCGATTACGTCTCGCTCAAGGGTTTGGCGACGAACGCTATCGACAGCCTCAACCGCGTGCCGGAGGATCTGGGGCTGGGCAGCGGCACCTCGGGCACGCACCTGATCGGCGACGCGCAAAAGGCCCAGGCGGCGGCGGACCTGCAAATGGCACAGCGCGACTTCCAGGCCTTGCATGATCGCCTGGCGAACCCCGATCCGTTGCTGAGCCTGGGGGGCCACTTCACGCGCGTCGCGGCATATGTGCAGAGCGGCCTCATCCTCAGCAGCGTCGCCATCGATGGGGTGCGTGCCGCGCAAACGCTGCTGGACTCGCTAGTGGTGCTGGCGAACGCGCTGAATACATCGCCGCTGGTGGGCAGCAACGGCACGACGACCAGCACCGGGGGCGTCACCGTGGCCGATTTGGCCGCGCTGCAACGCAACATCACCGCTGCGCTGCCCGACATCAACGACATCATCGCGCGGCTGGGGGCGCAGTCGCCTGCCATCACCTTCGCCGCGCTCTCGGCCAGCCAACGCGCGAAGATCACGCCGTACCTCAGTCTGCTGCCCAAGCTGCCGCAGTTCTTGCCGGTGATGGACCAGTTCATCGCCGCCGCGCCCGCCATCCTGGGCATCGGCCAGCCAGCGGGCTTTTTGGTGATGACGATGGACCCGTCAGAAATTCGCCCCAGCGGCGGCTTCCAGGGGAACTATGCCGTGCTGGGGATGGACGCGGGGCGACCCGGCAACCTGAGTCTGCAAGACGTCTACCTGCTAGATAAACCCTACCAGGCGACGGGGCAGGGCGCGTCGGACCTGCCACCCCAACAATATCTTAACTG
>JBBQSR010000160.1:0-8003 GCA_038234855.1 Ktedonobacterales bacterium
CCATCGCCGCCGTCACCCGCGCGGCATAGTGGCCCGGCGCGGCGGTGACGGGGTCGGCGTGCCCCGTCGCGGTGCCCATATCCATCGACACCATCTCCCAAGCATAGGTCACGGTGGCGGCGGGCACCGGCTGGTGGCTGGCATCCGCGATGGCAAGCTGCGCCGCAAATGGCGCGCCCGCGCGTGGCTGTGCCGGGCTGAGCGCCAGGGTGACGCGCAGATTCCCCGCCGTCCGCGTCGTCGGCGCATAGGGCGCGGTGGGCAGCAGCCCCGCCAGCGCGTCACCGAACCACAACGCCACCAGCAGCCCCCCCATCGCCGCGATGGCGATGAGCGCCCGCCGCCGCGCCCGACTCGCGGTCGCGCTGAGTGGCGGCACCGCAGGTGTCGCGGATTCCCCCATCGGTTCAGTCGTCTGCATCATCGCACCCTTGCTCGCCAGATAGCCCCTTTCGACACCCCCACATCGTACCGCAGCGCGGATGGCCGCGACAAGGCAATGGCCGCCACCCCGACAAGCCCATATCGGCAAATAGGCCAGGACGGTTGCCCCCTGCGCCTGCATCGGCTATGATAGACAGCACTGAATCGTTATCGTCATCACAAGAGGGCAATCATATCGTGGATATCGCTTCTGCACCCGTGGCGAATGCCAGCGCAACGCGTACATTTCGGACGATGGACTGGGGCGGCTGGGCCGTGCTGCTGGCGCTGGGCGGCGTCTTCGTGGGGACGGGCTTCACCGTGCGGCTGGCGGTGCATACGGCGCACCCCATCTGGGGCGATGTCGTCTTGCTGGGCGCGTGTCTGCTGGCGCTCGCCTGGGCGGCGCTCTATTATAGCCTGCGCGTCTCGGCTCATGCCGTCGTCTCGGAGGAAGGGTTCGCGCTGGTGCACGGGCCGTGGCGGCACTTCATCGCCTGGCGTGAGGTGGCACGGCTCAGCGAATGGACGATGCTGACCGAGGGCATCCGCTATGACTGGATCGCGTTGTGGTCCGCGAACGGGGGCCGCTTGCAGTTGCGCGCGGACCTCGTCAGCCGCTTCGGTGAGCTACGCCAGGCGATCCTCGCGCACCTAGACGAGCCACATGAGCCGCCCGCCATCATCGCCGACCTGGACCATCCGCTGCTGCTGCGCAGCGACCCGAGCCGCGCGGTGGCGCAGTGGGGCGTCTGGGCGGCGATAGGGGTCATCAGCGGTGCTCTGCTGGCGCTCTTCTTGCCGAATCTGCTGGTCATCGGGGTCGTCTTGCTGGCGTTGGGGGTCGGTGCCCTGTGCGCGATGGTGGCGGCCTTCGCGCTGCGACAGTCCGTCACGGTCAGCCGCGCGGGGGTAGAGGTGCGGCGCGGCCCCTGGCGCAAGGCGCTGACATGGGAGGGGATGTACGCGCTGGAACGCGCGCACGGCAACGGGCTGCGCGGGGCGGCGTCCATCTTGCGGCGCGGGCTGGTGCTGCTGCTCTTCCGGGTGGACCATCGCTGCGTCATCTTGCCGGGGGCAGAGCGCAGCCACAGCGTCATCACCGTGCGCGGCAATTCGGGCGAGCGCATCCGGCTACGCGAGGACCGCTATCATCATCCCGAGTGGCTGCGGGCGCGGCTGCGGGCCGAGGTGGCGGCGCTGCGGGCCGCAGAGGTGCCGCTGGCCCAGCAGGTGCAACCGCTACCCAAGACCGGCCCCCTGTCGCCTGGCACGCAACTGCCGCCCGACCCCATCGACGCCTCGGCCTCGACCCTGTGGATGCGCGAAAGCATCGGCATGGACCCCTTTGGCCGCCCCAACTGACGAAAGGACCCCCTATGCACGCTGACGGATTGCACCGCATCACCACCCTGACCGAGGCCGACCTGCTCGCCATCGAGGAGCTGGCCGCGCGCTGCGATGCCCACGATGGCACGCGGCTGCGGCTGAACCGCGAGCTCCTGGCGACGCGGCCCAACGACAAGACGCGCGACTGGCTGTGGTACCAGGACGGCGCGTTGCTGGGCTGTCTGCCCGTCTTCGCCTTCGTACCGACCGAGGCGGAGATCGTGGGGATGGTACACCCCGACCATCGGCGGCGGGGCATCTTCAGCCAACTCTACGCGGCGGCACGCGAGGACTGCGCCGCCCATGGTTGCGAGCGGCTCTTGCTGGTGGTGGAACGTGGCCAGGCGGCGGGGCAGGGCTTCGTCGCGCACATCGGGGGCACCCTGTCTCACGCTGAATATGCCCTGGCGCTCAGCGATCCGCCGCCCGCCGTGGTGAAGCATGCCGACCTGACGGTGCGCGTGGCGACCGAGGCCGATGCGCCATCGCTGACGCCCATCTTGGCGGCGGCCTTCGAGGAAGATGAAGAAGATCCGGCGGATTTCGCGCGGAAGATGGCGCGCAGCCCGCACCGCCGCTGGTTGATCGCGTTGGCTGGCACGACGCCCATCGCCACGTTGGGCCTCGTCGGCGATGCCCGCGAGACGGCGATCTATGGCTTCGCGGTGCTACCCGCGTGGCAGGGGCGCGGCTATGGACGGCAGATCCTCGCCGCGACCGTGGCACAACTGCTGGCCGAGGGCACAGAGCGCATCGCGCTGGAGGTCGCCACCGACAACGCGCGGGCGCTCGCCCTCTACCTCGCCAGTGGCTTCCGGCAGGTGACGACCTATGACTACTACGCCGTGCCGCTCGGCGCGTCGCCCAGGTAGTCGGTGATGGCGCTGGCGAAGGCGAGGAGGTCGGGGACGGCCTCGCTGGCCAGCCGATGCAGATCCGCGCGGGCCAGCGCCTCGGGCGTGCGCAGCAGCACATCGCGCTCGCGCACCAGGGGATCTAGCCGAGCCACGACGGCGCGCGGCACCAGTTCGCGTGCCGCCAGAGGGCGCAACAGTTCCTCATAGCCCTCGGGCTGGCGGATGCCCAACCCCGCGTAGAGCAGGGTAGCGAGTTGCGCCATCGCCTCGATGGCGAGCAGCAGCCCCCGCTCGGCGACCGCCTGGGCGCGGATATCCGCCGCGAAGGCGTCATCCGCTGGCAAGCCATCGGCCAGCGATGCCGCCGCCGTGCGCAGCCGCCCCAGCGCGGCGCGCAGCCCGTCGCGGTCCAGCGCCAAGGTGGGGGTGCGCAGCCGTCGCGCCAGCGCGCCGTTTTGCAGATCGTCCATCTGGCGAAAATCCAGATATTGCAGCACCGCGCCCGCCTCGAAGGCCGCGCGCTTCTTTTCATCGCGCGAATAGAGGATCTGGCCGTACTTGATGACTTGCAGCTTCAGCAGCATCGATGCCTGGTTGAGGATAACGACATCCACTGTCTCGGCCTCCAGCCGCTTCGTCAGTTCCGAGAGGAAGTAGAACTGGTAGTCCAGGAACTGATCGGCGGCGATCTGGTTCGCCAAGAGGATGGCGATATCGACATCGCTCATCTCACCAAAGGTGGCGCGGCTGGCGAGCGTGCCCGACAGATACGCCGCCTCGACGGGGCTTTGCTGAAACAGTTGGTTCAGCAGGGCATGCTTCTCGAAGAGGTTCATGGGGCGGCCCTCCTCGCGCGTGGCGCGGATGTTCAGCGCAGCGATTGTCTGCTCTGTACCTCCTAGTATACCATAACGCCAAGCACAGGGGAATCCTGACATCCGCGCGGGAAAGATGGGGGGCTTCCCTGGCATGAATACCGCTTGCTTTATCGTATACTTGGGGTGAATCACTGCTCCGATGCCACGTAACGGGAGGCATTCCATGACGAACCCACCCAAGCTACCCGCTGCCGATATGCCAACATCCCACACCATGGGGCGGCTCGTCTTCCTGCGCCGCGCGGTGGCGGTGGGCACGGCCCTGGTGGGCGCGGAGCCGTGGGGCTAGGCGTCCTATCGCTCTACCCCACTGTGGCGACGAGCTACACCCTGGGCAAGCGGGCCGATTTTCCGGCGGCGCTGCCTGCCGATTGCTCCCTCGCCCAAGGGCGCGGCGTCTTCGAGATCGCGCAGCCACCGTGCTTCGTCGTACACCTCTCGGCGGCGACCGTGTGGCAAGAGACAGGCGTGGAACGACAAAACCACATCGATGCGAATTTCATCACCATTGACACGGATGGCAGCTATTGGCTGGTCGTGAGCCGCAAGCCACAGTTCGGCTTGGGAGACAAGCGGCTGTTTTTTCAAGAATGCAACCAAACCTTCATCGACGATTGGCTTGGCGGCGTCTTCGACATCCTGGGTGATGTCCTGGCGGGTCCAGCTTTTCACATCTGGCGCTTTCCCATGCATTTCAGCAAAGATGCGCTCACCATTCCGCGCGCCCCGAAGCTGGTGGATACCTATCTCTCGCGGTTCACCTTTTTCTACGATGCTAATTACGTCTTTCACGATGTACGCGAAGCGCACCGCCTAGCACCCTATGACCCGATGAAACACGACCCTTATTGTTCCTACAGCACCAACAAATAAACACCTACCGCCGGGAAAAGCGGCGTGCGATAGCGGGGCTACGTGATCTTCGCCAGCACGTCCCAGTTCGCCGCGAAGCCGCTCGTGCCCCACGTCGCGTGGACGTGCACGGTATAGGTGCCGGGCGGCGTGGTCGCCGGGATGGCGACAGCGAAGGAGATGCTGCCGGTAGCATCGGTCGCCGCGCTGCCCGGCAGGGTGATGCCGCCCAACGGCGTGAAGCTGATCTGGCAAGTGACGCCCTGCGCGGGCTTCGTCGCGGCGGTGGCGTGGACGACGACCGTCATGGTCCCACCAGGCGCGGTGGGCGCGGGAAGCTCCACCGCGATGGCGAAGCGTTGCGGCGTCGTCACGGCGGGGGCGAGCGTCGCGGTGACGGTGCCAGGGGCGGGCGTGCTGGTGGCAGTCGTGGTGCCGCCACCGTGTGGGGTGGTCGTGCCCATGCCGTGCAGCAGCGGGCGTAGCGCCACCCCCGTAATGAGGCCGCTGGCCGAGATCAGCAAAATCGCCAGCCAGAGGATGTTGCGGCCCTGCGGCGCGACGCGTGCCCAGGGCCAGATGGTGCCGATCATGCCGTCGCCCCCGTTCGTCCCGCGAAATACGCGCCCAGCAGGCGATAGATCAGCTTCGCCACCAGGAAGTCTGGCGCGTGCAGTCCCGCGATAGGGGCGAGTTCGACGACGTCCACGCCGACAACCGTCTTGGTGGCGCAGATCAGCCGCAGCATACCCAGCAGACCATACCAGCCCAGGCCGCCGGGTTCGGGCGTCCCAGTGGCGGGCATGGAGGCCGGGTCCAGGCCGTCCACATCGATGGTGATGTAGACGCGCTCAGGCAGCGCGGCCAACGCGGCGGCGAAGTCGGCCCCACCCGTCGCCAACTGATGCGCATAGAGGATGGTCGCCCGCGCCGCCCCGCTGGCGAGATCCGCGATCTCGCCCTCGCTGATGCTGCGGATGCCGACCTCCAGCAATTCGACGTGGGGGATCTCGATGGTGCGGCGCATGGCGCTGGCATGGCTGTAGGGCGACCCCTCGTACTCGCTCCGCAGGTCGCCATGAGCGTCGAACTGCACCACGCCGAGGGGCGCGTAATCGGCGGCGGCCTGGACCGCGCGCACACAGGCGGGCGTCAACGAATGCTCACCACCCAGCGTGACGGGCAACTGATCATGGTCGAGCACCGCCGCGACCGCCTCTTCGATCTGCCCCAACGCTTGCTCGATGGTGAGGTCGGTGAAATCCAATGGGGCGAGGGTGCCGATGCCGTGCGTGGCGGGAACGGCGCGCAGTTCTTCGTCGTACAGTTCCATCTGGGTCGAGGCGGCCAAGATGGCGGCGGGGCCAGCGGCGGTGCCCGTGCCATAGCTGACGGTGTACTCCAGAGGCGCGGGGATGATGACGGCGCGGGCATGCGCCAGCGTGCCATCATATGCCTCGTTGACCAGCCCAAACAGCGTGTCGTGCGACCGATAGTGCTCCATGGTTGTCCGTGCGCCCTTCCCCTGGCCGTGCTCGTTATCTCGCCCCCTCATGATACGCCCGGCGGCGACACGGCGCAACTGCCCCCGCCCGCCCGCATGCGAAAAGTACCAGCGCGACGGCGATGGGCTGCCGCATTGACCTTGTACGTATGCTGTGTTACGCTAAGGGTAGAGCGATTGTCCCCTTGCACCTCGGAGGTGAGCCATGCATTTCTTTGATCTGGCGCTGCTGCTGTATATCGTCGTGTGGGTCTATGGCGCGCTAGCCATCCTGCGCGAGGTTCGCTATCAGCCCCTGATGGTGCGGCTGATGGCGCTATTGGCCATCGTCATCGGCCCCCTGGCGATGCTGCTGTACCTGGGCATCCGCTACGTGGCGAACGCGGCAGCGCTGGGACATCTGCTGCCCCCGGCGACGCGCGTGGGTCGTCTGCGCTAGCCGCGTGCGAGATGGCATGCGGTGCAAACCGCGCCCGAACGCTGCGGCGAGGAAGTCAGCCTGCGCGGACTGGGTCGGCACGGACAGCGCAGCGCCAGAGGTTAGCGCGTTTCCCCACGGTACTGAGGGACGACTCTGCCGATTTAGTCCCTTTTTTCGGGAACCCTGTTTCATCGAGCACCAGGACGGCCTCGGGATGACACAGATGCGCTAAGACGCACTGTTGCAGGTCATCACGCAGGCACCCACTGGGCAGTGCTGAGCAGGCGCTACATGCCATCTGGGGCGTCTTCGTGAGCCAATTCGACTAACTTTCCGGGGTAATCCACCCTTCCATCATGCGATCATCACTGCGGCTGTGGTACCGGCCCCCGGCGGTGTCGCCACATGCGGTAATCCTCGACCAGACCTCATCCCATATCCATCTCCCCAATCATCACTCGCTTTCCCCAACGGGGAAACTGGGCGCGGTGGCGCTCGACGGTGCGTACTGGCGCAAGAGGCTTTCGGTCGCCATCGCCACGCGCTCGACGCTGATATGCTGCATATGGTCGGTGCGCTGGTGCCGTGGCGGAAAGAAGAGTGACTCCGCGCCGATGAAAAAGCCGGTGGGCGGCAAATACGGCTGTGGCAAGATGACGCGCACCCTCTGGGGATCGCGCGGGCGCGGGCCAAACTGCGCCAGGCTGCTGGGGCCATAGAGCGCGACGGTGGGGACGCCCAGCGCCACCGCGAAATGCGTCAGCCCGCTATCGCAGCCGACATAGCACTGCGCCTGGGTGATGAGCGCGATGCTTTCCACCAGGCCAATAGTTCCTGCCAGCGAAATGGCGCGCCCTTCCGTGGCGCGAACGATCTCGTCGGCATATGGGGCGTCTTGCGGGCCGCCCAAGACGAGCACCTGGGCACCCGTAGCCAGCACGTGTCGCGCCAGCGCGCCGAAGCGGTCGGCGGGCCAGCGTTTTTGCCCGCCATAACCCGCCGCGCCTGGGTGCAGCAGCACCAGGGGGGTGTCGGCGCGCAGCAAACCGAGCGCCATCAGCCGTTCGCGCGCCGCCACTTGATCGGCATGGGGCACCTCCCAAAAGGGGATGTGATCCTCCGCGTTTTGCGGAAACATGCCCAGGGGCTGCACGATCTGCCAGTACAGTTCCACCGAGTGCCGTTCGCTATAGTCGGGGTAAAAAAGCGTCCCCCACAGCCAAAAGAAGAAGGGCAGCCGCTGCCACACCTGGCGGGGGATGCCCGTCAGCAGCGCCAGCGCGTTGCTGCTGGTCGCCAGCCCGATGAAAAGGTCGCAGTGCCGCTGCAAGATCTGCTCTAGCGTGATGTCGGTGCGCGCGACGAAGGGCAGCCCCGGCGTGCGGTCAAAGACGATGACCTCGTCGATCAGGGGGTTCGCATAAGCCAGCGGCGGCGTGGGCGACCGCACCAGCGCGGTGATGCGCGCCTCGGGCCAGCGCCGCCGGATGGCGCGCACGACGGGCTGCGCGAAAAGCATATCCCCGATGGGCGTGGTCAGTCCCAGCAAGATGCGCTGGGGCGTGCGGGCCGTCAACCACCGCTCTTGCGCCGCCATATACCACGGCTGATGGGGCGTGCCCTCGGGCAGCATCGATGCGTCCCCCATCAGCGTGTCGGTGTCTGACGGTTGGCCTGGC
>JBBQSR010000161.1:0-7944 GCA_038234855.1 Ktedonobacterales bacterium
CTGCGCGAGCAACGCGATCAGCTTGATTCGATCTTTCGTTTCAGTGGCGATGGCATCTTGACGGTGGATGCGGCGCTGCGCGTCACCGCGTGTAACCCCGCGCTGGAGCAACTGATCGACTGGCGCGCGGGCGAGATGCTGGGCCGTTTCTACTATGACGTACTGCGCACCGAGGATCTGCATGGTGAGCCGTTGGGGCTGGCGCGCTGCCCCCTGGTTGAAGCCTTCGCTACGGAAGCGCCTGTCGTCGCGCGGGCCATCGCCATCCGCACGCGCGATGGGCAACGGCTGAACGTCGCGGTGACGGCGGCGGCGGTCTACACCGAGGAGGGCCAGGTGGCGAGCGGCGTGCTGAACGTGCGCGATGTCAGCCACCAGCACGCGCAAGAGGTGTTGGCCTCTAACGTCGTCTCGGTCGTCTCGCACGAATTGCAGACGCCCATCGCCATCATCAAGGGCTATGCCTCTACGCTGGGGCGGCCTGAGGCGATGCGCGACCCCGTGGCGCTGCGCGAACGACTGGGGGCGATCGAAGAAGAGGCGGATCGGCTGAGCCACATGGTCAGCAATCTGTTGTACGCCTCGCGCATCCAGGCGGGCGGGTTGAGCATGGAGGTCGCGCCGCTGGATGTCGGCGAGGTGCTGGCCTCGTGCGTGCGGCGCTTCCGCGCGCGGGGCGTGCGCCACGAACTGCGGCTGCGCTGCCCTGACAATCTGCCGCTGGTGCTGGCCGACCGCGAACGCATCGAAGAGGTCGTGGCGAACCTGCTGGACAACGCCATCAAGTACGCGCCGCAGTCGCGCCGCATCCGCATCGCGGGGCACTTCACGGGGGAGGCGATGCTGGTGAGCATCAGTGACGACGGACCGGGGATTCCGCAGCGCGAACAGGCACGCGTCTTTGACCGCTTCGAGCGCGTGGATGGCGACCTGACCCGTCGCGCGAATGGCGCGGGGCTGGGTCTGTATATCTGCCAGGCTATCGTGCGCGCCCACGGCGGGCAGATATGGGTCGAGAGCGAGGTCGGCGTGGGGTCGACCTTCTCGTTTAGCTTGCCACGGATGGAACGCGCCGCCGTGCCAATGGTGATCGGGGGCGACCAGTGACCGACCAATTCCATCCAGCGGGTATCACCGTCCTGGTGGTGGATGACGAGCCGCGCCTGCGCGACGTGACCCGGCTGAATCTCGAGCTGGAAGGCTACCGCGTGGCGGAGGCCGCGACGGGCTACGAGGCCATCGAAAAGTTGCGCGAGGTGCTGCCCGACCTCATCATCATGGATGTCATGATGCCCGAGATGGACGGCTTCGCCGCGCTCAAGGGCATTCGCGAGGTGTCGACGGTGCCGGTGATCATGCTGACGGTGCGCAACGACGAGCGCGACCGCATCCGGGGGCTGGACCTGGGCGCGGATGATTACATGACCAAGCCCTTCAGCACGCCCGAGCTACTGTCGCGGGTAAAGGCGGTGCTGCGCCGTACCTTTACCCCCGCGCCCACCCGCCGTGCCGAGGTCGTGGTCGATGACGACCTCGCCATCGACTTTGACCGGCGTGAGGTGATCGTGCGTGGCCAACATGTGACGCTGCGCCCCACCGAGGCGCGCTTGTTGTACCATCTGGTCAACAATGCCGGGCGTCTCCTCAGCCACGAGACGCTCTTGGCACGCGTGTGGGGCAACGAGTACCGCGACGAAGACCATTACGTGCGGCTCTACATCACCTATCTGCGCCAAAAGATCGAGCGCGACCCGTCGCATCCGGTCTACATCTTGACGGAGCGCGGCATGGGCTATCGCTTTCGCGAATTCGCCGCCAGCCCACAGGAGTAACCGCCATGCCCGCGCTACCCCCGCCGACGCTCATCTTGCGCAACATCGGCGAATTGCTGACGATGGCCCCCGATGCTGTGGCGGGGGCGGTTGGCCCGCTGGGGATCGTCCGCGACGCCGCCCTGGTCGCGCGGGGGAACGAGATCCTTTTCGTCGGTCCGGCGGCGCGGTTGGGCGAGGTCACATTCGTGGCGAGCGACGTGCTGCCCCACGAGATCGATGTGGGGGGCGGGGTGGTGACGCCGGGCCTCATCGACGCGCATACCCATCTGGTCTTCGCGGGCGACCGCGCGGGCGAGTTTCAGCAGCGCCACGCGGGGGTGAGTTATGGCGAGATCGCGGCGGCGGGCGGCGGCATCAGCGCTACGGTGCGCGCCACTCGCGCTTCATCCTTCGCCGAACTGCTGGCGCTGGGCCGCGCGCGGCTGCGGTCGATGCGCGCCTATGGCACCACCACCGTCGAGGCGAAGACCGGCTATGGCCTCGACTTCCTGACGGAGGAGCGTCTGTTAGCGGTCGCCGCGCGGCTGGGCCGCGAACTGGATGCGCCGCGCGTCATCAGCACCTTTCTGGGCGCGCATGTCGTGCCACCCGAGTTTCGTGCCGACCGGGCGGCGTATGTCGCGGCGATCCAGCACGACTGGCTGCCACGCTTCGCGGGTCGCGCGACCTTTTGCGATGTCTTTTGCGAGGCCAACGCTTTCACGGTGGCGGAAAGCCGCGCCATCTTGCGAACCGCGCGGGGGTTGGGCTATCGGCTGAAGCTGCATGCCGACCAGTTGAGCGCGGGCGGCGGCGCGGCGCTGGCCGCCGAGGTGGGGGCGACCTCCGCCGACCACCTGGACCACGCCAGCGATGCCGACCTCGACCGTCTAGCGGCGGCGGGTGTGGTGGCGGTGCTGCTGCCGGGCTGCTCCTTCACGCTGAACGCGCCCTACCCCGACGCGCGGCGGATGCTGGCCCATGGCATGACCGTGGCGCTGGCGACGGATTTCAACCCCGGCACCTGCTACTGCGAAAATCTGCAAATGATGGTGGCGCTCGCCATCGCCCACATGGGCATGACGCTCCCTGAGGCGATGCTGGCCGTCACACGCCACGCCGCCCGCGCGCTGGCGCTGGATGACGCGGGCGTGCTCATCCCCGGCAACCGCTGCGATCTGGCGCTGTGGGGCATTCGCGCGCACACCGAGATCGGCTACCACTTCGGGGGCAATCTGGTCGAGCGCGTCATCATCGGGGGACGGCTCTAACAAGATGCCCTTTCTGAAGAACCAATTTGCGAGTTTTTTTTTGATGTATACTCTGCCCAAGGATTATCAAAATAGGCTACAATGATAATCGGGAGCAAAGGGAAAGTGGAGGGCTTCTATGAATACCGCAGAAACGCATAATCACGAAACTGTGCTGGGTATCGTGCGTCAATGGTCTGATGAAGAGCGGATCGCCTTTATCCAAGAGATACTGCAAACGTTTCTTTCGAAGAAGACGGATGCTCCGAGGAAGCAGCCGACTCTTCATTTGGCGCTTGGCATTGCTAGGGTAGCTTCTCCACCAAATGACGAAGAGGTTAAGGAGTGGCTTGATGAGCACCGCCAGGAGAAATATGGATGAAGTCGCTGCTCATTGATACCAATGTTGTGTTGGATGTATTGCTCGACCGTAAGCCTTGGGTGGCTGCAAGCAAGGTGATTTGGCAAGCTATCGATGAAGGTACACTTATAGGCTTCATTACCGCTACTACGCTCATCAATATTTCTTTCATCGTCCAGAAGGCAGCGGGAGGCGCCGCAGCAACTCAGGCGATCAAGCTTTGCTTGAACACATTCGAGATTTGTTTAGTGAGTCGGTCTACTCTTGAACTCGCTACATCCTTCAACGGTGACGATTATGAGGATAATGTTCAGATTGCTTGCGCAGTTCAAAGCCAGCTAGAGGGAATCATTACACGTGATAAAACAGGTTTTCGACTCTCTTCCATCGCCGTCTTTACGCCGAACGAACTGATTGAAGCGCTGTCACTTCCCCAATCGGGCCAGTCGTAGTCTTTTTCACAACGGTGTGGGACTATCGGTTGGCGCTGTAGGGTATCTGTGAGCACACCGAGATCGGCTACCAATTCGGGGTGAATCTGGTCGAGCGCGTCATCATCGGGGGCCATGCTTAAGTGATACAGGAGATACTTGTATTGTTCTCTTTGTGGGATCTCGGTCATCATGTGCGCGATTTTTATAGGATAAGCGCGCATATGATGATCGAGATCCCACCTGATCGCTCAATCGCCGATCTGCCATATCTGGGCGGTGCCATCTTGGCTAGCAGAGGCGAGGCGTTGGCCATCTGGTGACCAGTTGATGCCCCAGACGGTGTTGGTATGGCCGCGATAGATGCCCAACGTCATGCCTGTGGCGGCGTTCCAGACGCGCACGGTCTTGTCGTCACCGCCCGATGCCAGCTTGTGCCCGTCAGGCGACCATGCCAGGGCAAAGAGTTGGCTGGTGTGCGCCGAATAGGTGCGCTCTGGCGTGCCGCTGGCTGCGTTCCAAATGATGACTTTTCCCACCGTGACTTGATCGCTGCAACAGATGTCGTCATAGCCTGTTGCTCCCGCGAGATGTGCGCCATCGGGCGACCACGCGACGGCGAAGAATGGTTCGTCCGGGTCGCTGAGTGTCAGGATGGTTTTACCGGTGGCGGCATTCCATACCTGGATGGTGTGGTCGCGGCTGGCGGAAGCGATGCGCTGGCCATTGGGCGACCAGGTCACTTGTTTGACGGCGTCGTGGTGGGCGGTATATTTCATTATCTGCGTGCCCGATTGGGCATCCCAGATGTGGACGGTGCCATCATCGCTGCCAGAGGCGATGCGTTTGCCATCAGGCGACCACGCGACACCTAGAACGGTCGCGCGATGTTGTGTATATTTCACGAGTTGCGCTCCGGTGTGGGCATCCCACACCTGCACCGTCGCGTCGATGCCGCCAGAAGCTAACCGAGTGCCATCGGGCGACCAGGCCAGCACAAAGACGCCGCCACCCTGCACGATGCGATGCCCGGTATAGGTCAAAATTGGGCTGCCCGTTCGTGCCTCCCAGACATCGACGCGGGCATTGTCGTCGCCCGTGGCGATGCGGGTGCCATCGGGCGACCATGCCAGGCTCGTGACGGCTTTATGGTGCCGCTGATAGATAAAGGGCAGGCGAATGGGGGCGGTCGTGCTGGGGGTGAACGTTGGCGCGAGCGTTGGTGTCGCTGTCGGGCCAGCGGTCACCGTCACCACGGTCTTGGCTGTGGTTGAGGTGCCACACGCGCTTACCAGGCATCCGATACCGAGCAGCCATCCTAGGAACCATCGATGTAGCAGCATAGTCATTCTCCTTTATGGGGGATCTTCTTGCCAATGTGACCATTCATCGTCGCAAAATAAGACACTGAATATGGTCAATACGCGCTATAGTATCATTTAGGAACTGGCGATAAAGAGAGGTTTGCATTCGTGGACGTGTTCGAGGCGGTACGTACCGTGTTGGCGGTGCGGCAATTCAAGGCTGATCCCATCCCGGCGGAGGTGGTGCAGCAGATCGTGGAGGCCGGGCGGCTGACGGGCAGCAGCATCAATGGGCAGCCCTGGCACTTCATCGTGGTGGAGGATAAGGCGACGTTGCAGCAGTTGGGGGCGCTGGCGCGGTCGGGGCCATACACCGCCCAGGCACCGCTGGCGATCATCGTCTCGGTCGCGCCCTCGCCCTATGGCATGTCGGATGCCAGCCGGGCGATTCAGTCGATGGTGCTGACGGCCTGGGCGGCGGGGGTCGGCTCGAACTGGGTCGGCTTCGCCAACATGGCGGCGGTGAATCCCGTTGTTGGTCTGCCGGAGGATCACCAGGTTATCGCCATCTTGCCGATGGGCTACCCGGTGAATCCGGTGGGCAAGGGTAAGAAGGAGCGCAAACCGCTCGGCGAGGTCGCCTCGCGCGAACGGTTCTGCCAGCCCTTCGAATGAGCCGCCGTGGCGTGCGCAAGCCCCTCACCATCGTGCGATGGTGAGGGGCTTGCCGTGTGTGGGGCGATTACTGCCCGCGTTGCTGTTGCTCGATGCGGCGGATGCGCTGGCTGAGCGAACGCAGCATGCTCAGCGCCATCGAGGGATTGTCGCGCAGCGCCGCGCGGAAGTCCCAGATGGGGACGATGATGACGGTGCTCGGCTGGATGGAGGTAATGGTGGCCGTGCGGGGCAGGTCATCGAGCAGCGACAATTCGCCAAAGACCTGACCGTCGCCCAGCACCCCCAGGTCAAAGGACGTGCCCGCGCGATCCTGCGTGACGCGCACCTGGCCAGCGGTCAAGACGAAAAGGCCCACGCCCGTGTCGCCCTGCCGCACGATCTCCTCGCCGGGCTGATATTGTCGTTCACGGGCTGACGCCGCCAGGGTCAGCAGATCCTTACGATCGAGCGATGTGAACAGGGGCACCTTTGCAAGATATTCGACTACGCTCACCGCGCGTTCCTCCCTTGGTCCATGTTTGGCCGCGAGGGGTTCCCCCCCGAACCATCCGGATAATTGCCAGATGACGCACTGTCATCCATAGTACGCGACCATCCCTCTTGTTCGCGCATACGCGGGCGCGAGGGCATGCTGCGGTCGGCCCCAGGTAACATCGGGCGACCATTCATAGTATACCCCGGTTCGGGTGCTCCTGCGCCACGTCCGCCGGGGCCATTGGTCATGGGGCCGTTCGCGGGGTCCATGCGGTCGGGCTGGCCCATGGGGCGGGCACCCATCATGCGTGGGGGGGCGCTGGGGGTGCCCCTCATCTGGCCGTTGTTCATTTGGCCGCCGTTCATGGAGCCGGGGTTCATCATCTCGGCTTCGTTCATGGTGCGGCGCGGGGCGCGGGTGCGGCCCGTCACCAGTTGTTCCAGTTCCACGATGACCGCGTCGAGGCGCTTGGCGCTCTCGGTGGTTTGCTGGCTGCTGCCCGACACCTGGTCGGCGATCTCGACGACGGCGGCCATGGCGCTGGTCATGCGATCGATGGTGGTCGCCTGGTAGCGGCTGGCGACGCTGATGTCATTGGCCGAGCGTGTCATATATTGCATGACCGACTCGAATTGCGGGGGGGCGAGTTCCGCGCGGCGCTGCGACACCTGCAAGCCCAGTTGCGCCAGTTGGTCGGTGCGGCGCGAAACGTCGCTGGACGTTTCTTGCAGATTTTGCAGTGCCTGGTTGATGGCATTGATGGCCCATACCTGCTGCTTGGCTCCGCCCGCCTGCGCATCGGAGATGGAGGAAAGTTGGGTCGATGCCGTGCTGAGCTGTGTCGCCGCGCGCATCAGCGTGCCACTGATGGTCGAGCCGACCAGCAGCGCCAGGATGATGCCGCCGAGCATGATGACCACGCCGCTGATGATCAATTCCAGAGTGGTGCGGCTGATGAGTGCGTTCAGCGTGGCGAGCGGTTCCGAGACGGAAAGGACGCCGATGATCTGTCCCTGCGGATCGCTGATGAGATGATACGTCGAGAGGTACGCCGCGCCGTCGATGGTTTCTTGCTGCGTCTTATCGGCTTTTGTCGTCGCGACGATGCCATTGCTGCCCAGCTTTAACCCCAGACTCTGAAAGGTATTGGGGCTGAGGGCCTGAGCGCGCCCCAGCACATCGGTTTCACGCTCGATGCTGCCCTGGGCGCTCTTGTAGGTCAGCGTGGTCGAGATGCGCGGGCAATAGCGTTGATCTTGTGCTTTATATGGCTGATATTGGGTGTCGACGCATTGGTAGATCGACACCTGGGTGTCGGGTACCGCGTTCTGCACCTGGTCGACATATTCCGTGTGCCCATTCAGGGCGAGACGGCCATAGTCTTTGTACGAAGGATCGGTGGTGAAATTTTGGGTGTCGAGCGTGGGCGAGTCGATGACCATCTGATTTTGCGGATCGATGGAGACGCTGCTGTGAAACTGTTTATTCAGCACCAGCAGGGCGACGTTGAGGTTGCTGCGCTGCTGGAGGTTCGCTTGCTGAATGGCGTAACCCTGAATGGAGGCATCGGCGATGAGTAGGGTGACGGCGGTCGTCAGGACCGCACCAATCAGCACCATGATGGTGATCTG
>JBBQSR010000162.1:0-7906 GCA_038234855.1 Ktedonobacterales bacterium
TGGCGCGAGAGCAACTGGACGCAGCACGTCATCGCCTGGGATGGCGGCGTGGGCACGATGCAACTGATGCCCTACACCACCGTCTGGCTCAATGGCTATTTCGGGACGCGGTACAATGCCTACCGGCTCGGCGACAACATCGAGCTAGGCGTGTCGTATCTGGCGATCCTCTGGCACAACTTTGGCGGCGACCTGAACCCGCTCATCAGCGCCTATAACGAGGGCGAGCGTAACGTGCGAACCCACGGCATCTTTAACTGGTGGTACGTCAACTCGGTGCGCGGGCTGATGAACTACTTTAGGTGATGCGCGGCCCTATATCTCGGCCCCCTTGCTATCGCTATGGTGAGCGAAAGAGGGGGCTGAGGCAAGACTGTCAGCTAAATGTCGGCGCTCTGGCCGGTGCGCGTTTCTGGCTGACGGGGCATATCGGTGATGAGGCTGTAGAGGAACGCGGCGACGAAGCCACCGATGATCGGCCCGAAGAGGTACAGCGGAATCTCCGCACCCGGCACCTGGCCGTTGACCAGGGCCGTCACGGCATAGGGGCCGATGGCCAGCGCGGGGTTCAGCCCCGCCCCAGTCGCCACGCCTGCCAGCAAGATGCCACAGGCCAGCGCCAGACCGATGACCAGACCCGCCCAGCCCTCGGGCAGCTTATAGCGGTTGTCCCCCGCCGTCGCCACGACCGCGAAGACCAAGATGAAGGCACCAAGCGCCTCGGCCAGCAGCCCCTGCCAGCCATTGATGCCCCGGCTGAGGGTCGGCACGCTGTTGGCGATGACCTTCGTCCCAAAGATCGCCAGGATGGCCCCAGCGGCGACGAAGGCCCCAATGAACTGCGCGACGATGTACTCTGGCACATGCCGCCAAGGGAAGCGCCCGATGCTGGCGAGGGCGAGCGTCACCGCAGGGTTGACATGCGCGCCCGAGACGCGCCCCAGGGTGTTGATGATGACGACCAGCGCCAGACCATGTGCCAGCGCCGCCACCAGCAGACCCCCCGCCGTCGGCAGCACGCCCGCGTAGGCCAACGCCACGCCCGCGCCATTGCCGATGAGCACCAGCAAAAAGGTACCCAGCGCCTCAGCGATGAGCATGTCGGTGAAATGGGGCAGCCCCACCTCCCGAACCACGGGGCGCGCCCCAGCGGACTTGCCCGCAAGCCGTGATGGATTCGACATGACACAACCTCCCTACACGAGCACCACGCTGATGGGGTGCCCCTTCACACACAACTTCTGCCAGATCCGAAAATGCCTTGCGATGGGTCGTCTACAGGGAACGCCGCGCGGTGGTGCGCTGCTTATGCGTGATCGCCCCCCAGATCCACGTCACCACCAGCGAGCCGAGGATGGCGATGAGCAGCGACCCCAGGAAATGAAAGCCGTCGTTCGGCAAGATGCGGTCGGCGATCTCGCCGCCCAACCACGCGCCGATCAGGCCCAAGATGATGTTGCCGATGAAGCCGAAGGCGCGCCCATAGAGGATGCGCCCGGCGATGGTCCCAGCGAGTCCGCCCAAGATGAGCCAGGCGAGCACATTTGGCCCACCGACGAGTAAACTGGTTGCTGCGATGGTAAGCATGCTGTTTGTCCCTCCTGCGGAAGTGCAACGACCTCGCAACCGATAACACAAGCACTGGTGAGGCTTTTTGCCGCTTGCATCACCTCATTATAAACTATGCCCCCTTGGGTTGGGAAGGGAAAACGACCATAACTGAGCCATTTCCCCCTGAATTACCCACCTCACATGCGAAAAACGCCGAAGGTCGTGGCGGGGATGGGCGCGCGGGTGGCCGCCGCCAGCCCCAGCGCCAGCACCCGGCGCGTGTCGAGCGGATCGATGATGCCATCATCCCACAGCCGTGCGGTGCTGTAGTAGGGGTTGCCCTCGGTTTCATATTTGGCGACGGTGGGTGCCCGGAAGGCGTCTTCCTCGGCGGCGGTCATGGCCTCGCCGCGCGCCGTCAGGTTGTCGCGCCGCACGGTCAGCAGGACGTTCGCGGCCTGTTCGCCACCCATCACCGAGATGCGCGCGTTGGGCCACATCCACAGTTGACGGGGACCAAAGGCGCGGCCACACATGCCATAGTTGCCCGCGCCGAAGCTATTGCCGATGATGACGGTGAATTTGGGCACCTGGGCGTTGGCGACGGCCATCACCATCTTCGCGCCATCCTTGGCGATGCCGCCCGCCTCGTATTGCCGCCCCACCATGACACCGGTGATGTTTTGCAAAAAGACCAGCGGCGTCCGGCGCTGGCAGCACAGTTCGATGAAATGCGTCGCCTTGAGTGCGCTGGCGCTGAAGAGCACCCCATTGTTGGCGACGATGCCCACGGGGTAGCCAAACAGCCGCGCGAAGCCGCACACCAGCGTCTCGCCATAGTTCGCCTTGAATTCGTGGAAGCGCGAGCCATCCACCAGCCGCGCGATGATCTCGTGCACATCGTAGCCTTTGCGCCAATCGCGCCCGACAATGCCATAGATCTCGGCGGGATCGTATTTCGGCTCCTCTGGCGGCAGCACGTCCCATGGCTCGTAGCGCGGGCGGTTCAGGTTCGCCACGATCTCGCGGACGATGGCGAGGGCGTGCTCGTCGCTGACGGCGTAGTGGTCGGCCACGCCCGAAACGCGCGTGTGCACCTCCGCGCCGCCCAGGTCCTCCGCCGTCACCTCTTCGCCCGTCGCGGCCTTCACCAGCGGTGGCCCAGCCAGGAAGATCGTCCCGTTGCCGCGCACGATGACGGATTCATCGCTCATCGCGGGGACATACGCGCCGCCCGCCGTGCTGGACCCCAGCACCGCCGCGATCTGGGTGATGCCCCCCGCCGACATCATCGCCTGATTGTAAAAGATGCGCCCGAAATGCTCGCGGTCAGGGAAGACATCGGCCTGCAACGGCAGATTCGCGCCGCCCGAATCCACCAGATAGATGCAGGGCAGGTGGTTCTGCGCGGCGACCTCTTGGGCGCGCAGATGCTTCTTGACCGTCATGGGAAAGTAGGTGCCGCCCTTCACGGTGGCATCGTTGGCGACGATGACGCACTCTTGCCCCTCGACCACGCCAATGCCCGTGATGATGCCCGCCGCTGGCGCATCGTCGCCATACATCTCCCACGCCGCCAGTTGGCTGAATTCGAGGAAGGGCGTGCCTGGGTCGCACAGCATCTGCACGCGCTCGCGCGGCAGCAGCTTGCCCCGTTTGCGATGCTTGGCGACGGCTTCCGCGCCACCCCCCTGCCCCACCTGGGCCTCGCGCGCCCGCAGCTCCGTCACCAGCGCCGCCATCGCCTCGCGGTTCGCGCTGAACTCCGCATCGGTCGGATCGATCCCCGTCGCTAAAACCCCCATTGGTTGCGTGCCCTCCATTGGTATCATCTGGCCTCATTGTACAACCAAGGGTGGGCATGTAGAGGCCACGGTGATCACGCGGTTGGTGTGCGCACAGAAGCCCCAATGAGATTTTGCCCGATCACCGTGGCGTTGTTGGCCGCCGCTTCCTGGCCGATGCGCTGGGCCAGCGTGTCGATGTCAACTTCCTGTGCCGTCGCGATGCCCCTGGCTTCGATGGTGGGGAGCAGGCTACGCACGATGGCGGCAATCCCATCGTAGATCGTATGCGCTGGCCCAGCACCAACGAGCGCACGCATCGATAAAGTGGGGGGCGGCAACCCCGCATCTTGATATCTCGCCCAGAGTTTCAGGCCAGAACGCGGGTCCGCGCCGGATTGCTCCATAGCGGTGATAATCCAGTGCATTCCTTGGCTGAGCGTTGGCAACGGAGGAAATGCACGACAACCGCTGTTGTCGATCTCTTGAAAGGCGATGATGCCGCCAGGGCGAACGTGGCTGGCGAGATGCCGCAAGGCGGCGACAGGATCGGGAATGAACTGCAGGACGAAGCGCCCGACGACCGCATCAAACGGTTCCGCGAAGGTGAGATCGCTCGCATCACCCGCAATAAACTGCGTGTTCATCACACCCAGGGTTTGCGCACGTTGTGTCGCCGTTGCCACGGCATGAGGCGATTGATCGAACCCAACGACTTGCCCTGTTGGCCCAACAATCTGTGCGATGAGGAAGGAAACATCGCCCGCGCCGCACCCCACATCCAGCACGCGCATCCCCGCCACCATGCCCGCCTCTTGGAAAAAGGCCCGCGTAAACGGCTCATATCGTTGTGCTTGCCGAGCCAATCGCTCGATTTCATGGTCTGAATGTCCGAGGACATACCCTTGGGCGTGCTGTTCTTCTGTGTTCATGCTGATCCTCCGTTCATAGTGTCTTGTCACTCATGTTAGTCACCCAGTTCTGCGTGATTGTGCTATCGTCCATAGCAGTATGCCCGAAAATGCGCCACAATAAAAGGCCCCATCTCATGCCCATCTTGCTTACGCTAGAAGACTCCTCGTATAAGGCGCAACCATGTTCTGCACGTGGTATCACTCAGGCGAAACATCTGGTCGCTCACGCTGCTCAGCATGATAACGATTGAACAATTCAGCGATGCGCTCTGCACGTTCCTTACTTTTGGCGCTGCCATCCCAATCTGGTGTGAGCTGACGGATGATATGTGGGCTATAGACCAGATCCGCGCGCCAGTTTTCGAGCCACGCGGAACGCACCACCATCGTCACATAACGGTGCGAGCCACAATGTCGCCCCACGACAGTCACGCTTTCGCCCCCCATGCCCCGATAGCCTGACTGTAGATATAATTTCGCGCCAGGCTGGAAGTGTTTGCTACCTCGCCACACCTCTTGGCCGCCCGGACCCGCGCGACGCTCAGCCACCATATTTGCCACAGGGCACCACACCGGAGCCAGGGACGCTGATTCCTCGCGATCCTCTCTAGTTCCCATGGCTTCCTCCCTTGCCTGAAACGGCTACGCTTTATATCAGTATGACCGAAAATGCATCACAGCGAAAGGGACCGTCCCCATGCCCATCACCCTGGCTGATATCGCCTCGTTCCTCGATGAGGCGTTCTTGGTAGGGCGCTTTCCAGATGACCCGCATGGGGTCGTGGTGCCATCGGCGCGCCCCATCCAGCGCATCGGCCTGGCGCGTGAGCCGTGGCCGGGGATGCGCGCATGGAGCATCGCGGAAGGCATCGACGCGCTCTGGCTGCATCGCCCCTTTCGTCTCAGCACCGAGGATGTGCCAGCGAACGTCGGCGTGCTGGCACATCATCTCGCCTTCGACGCGGCGCTGACCTTCGCGGAAAGTCCCCGACTGGCGGTGGCGTTGGGCATGCGGGGCTATACCCCCTTCTCGCCGCTCGACGGCATACCGCGCGGCATGGTCGGCGACATCGCGCCCACCGCGCCAGATGACCTCGTTACGCGATTGACCGACATTTTCGGCTTCTCGCCGACGTCGTTGTCTGGGCCACGGCAAACAACTCTCGCACGCATCGTGGTAGCCAGCGCACTCTCGCCCATATTGGTGCATGAGGCAGCGGCTGAGGGGGTGCATGGCTACCTCACCGGGCAATATCGCCCGTCGGCGAAACTCGCCTTACAAACGACTGGGCTAGTGCTGATCACCATCGGTCACGCCAGCGGGGAACAATGGGGATTGCGTGCCCTGGCCGGGATGTTGCGAGAACGTTGGGCGATGTTCACGGTGGTTTTGGCACCAGAACCATTGCCGCCCGCATCTTCGGCCCCCGCCGTATAGTAGAGAGAGAGTAGTACAAGACAGGGATGGAACGGGAACGCATGGAGAGCGGCACGACCTTACCCGACCTACTCAGCGCGCGCATCGGGGGCCACCCCGGCCTGACCCGCGCGTGGCGGTGGATCGTGGCGCAGCGCACGCGCCTCGCCCTGGTGGGCATCACCACCGCTGGGCTGGGTCTGCGCGTATGGGGCTTGGCCGACATGAGCCTGTGGATCGATGAAACCTTCTCCATCGGCATGGTGACGCAGTCCTGGGGATCGTTCCTGCACACCATCGGCACCGTGCAGCCCAACATGGAACTCTTTTACCTGCTGCTGAAAATCCTGGCGACCGTGACGCCCGTCGCGTGGCAGCATGGCGAATTCTTCTGGCGGCTGTTGCCCGCACTGGCAGGAACGGCCATCATCCCCGCGACGTATGCGCTGACGCGGCGGATCTTCACCGCCCCCGTCGCGCTCGGTGCGGCGGCGCTGGTGGCCGTGAACGAGTTCCTGATCGAATATAGCCAGCAGGCGCGGGGGTACACGCTCTTTGTGTTGCTGCTGACGTTGAGCTTTCTAGCGCTGGTGCGCTGGCTGGCGGGCGAGCCGCGCGCCTTGTGGTGGTTCGCCGCGCTGACGGTGCTCGGCTTCCTCACCCAGGCCTTCGAGGTCGTTTTCTTGACGGCGCAGTTGGCCTTTGTGGCGGTCGTGTTGCTGCGTCGGCGGGCGCTTCCCTGGCGCGCGGTGCTGGCGCTGCTGCCGTTGGGCGCAGTCGTCGCGCTGCGTTACCCCATCTATGCCGCCCACCCCGACCAGGTCGCGTGGATTCAGCGTCCGACCCGCAGCGACCTCTTCCATGGGGTGCGCCAGCTCGTTGGCGGCGACGGCGGCATGCCCACACGCGTCGGTGACGTGCTGGTGGCGCTGACGCTGCTGGGGATGGTCGGGCTGATCGGCTGGGCGATCAAGCCATTGTTCGCCCAGCCGAAATCACCGGCGGAAATGGATGATCTTCCCACCCTTCCGCGCCTTCGTGCCCTTCGTGTCTCGTCTCTATCCCGCCCGCGTCTCGACCGTTTCGAGGCCGTCGCGCTCGTCGTGCTGTGGTTCATCATTCCCGTCGCGGGGACGTGGGTCGGGTCGCAGGTGAAGCCCGTGTGGGTGGTGCGCTACCTGGCCCCCTGTGCCGTGCCCGCGTGCATCATCCTCGCCGCCGCGCTGCATGTGGGGGTGGGGCAGAGCATGCGTCGCGGCCAGCGCGCCGAGGGGGCGCTGGTGCGGCAGGGGATCTTTGGCGTGGCGCTGGCGACGGTGCTAGCGTTGGCCGCCATGCCCTGGCACGACTACGCGACGCGGCCAGGCTGGGAAGATTGGCGCGGCGCGGCGGCATCGGTGAACACCCGCTTCCAGGGGGATGATGGTATCGTCTGTTATGATAATCAATGGGGGTGTGATTTCGGGTTCAGCCACTACTTCGCCAGCGTGGGCGGTCCCGCGCGGTTCGACACGGCGGCCCCCGGCACCTTCGCCTGGGCGACCTATGCGCGACCCGACCGCGAGGCCATCTTTGCCCAGGCCGTCGCGCCGTCGGCGCTGGCAGGCTACCTGGGGCGACATGCGCGCGTGTGGGTGCTGTTGGGGCACTACAGTTCCGGCACGGGCGACTGGCGTGCCGGGCTGGCCTGGCTGGACGCGCATGCCCACCGCGCGAACGAAACGATCTTCGCGGGCGATATCGAGGTCTATCTCTATGAACGATGAGCGCGACGGCAGGGAAGCGCCAAGCGCGTAACTTTACCGCGAGCGAATGCGGCGAAACACGAACAACGGAAGGAACCGTGACGATGTCTACCATCACCCCTGAGACGAACGCGCCCCCCGTGGTCAAGCGTGCCCTGCGCGCGCCCGCTGCCCCGCGCCCAGATGTCGCGCCGCAGCCGCCCACCGCCGCGCCCGAGGCCCCGCCAGAGATCTCCATCGTGCTGCCGTGCCTAAATGAAGAGGCGGCCATCGGCGGCTGCATCGACACCATCGGGGCCATCATCGCGCGGCAGGGCATCAGCGCGGAGATCGTGGTGGTCGATAATGCCTCCACCGACCGCTCGGCGGAGATCGCGCGGGCGCGGGGGGCGCGCGTCGTGGCACAACCGGTGCGCGGCTATGGCAACGCCTACCTGAAAGGCTTCGCCGAGGCACGCGGACGCTATATCGTGATGGCCGATGCCGACAACACCT